>JBIJDP010000266.1:0-4564 GCA_044344065.1 Opitutaceae bacterium | reverse complement strand
GAGCATGTAGCCACCTGGATGCCACGCTTGCTGGTGATCAGGCCGGCGTTGCGGAGTTCGCTCAGGATCTGGGCTAGGAAGTTGGAGGGCACGGCTTCGACCTTGGCGAGGTGCTCGATCTGGGAGAGTTGCCCGGTGCCATGCAGGCGGGCCATTTCAACGAGGACACGACAGGCGTAGTCAACTTTGACGGAAATCTTCACCCAAGAACTCAAGTAGGGGCGGGGAAGTGGGGCAATTCATTTTCGTGGGGTACTGAGGCCGATGCTGGGTGCGCGACCGCCCTCGGTCGCAATCTCCCGCATGTGGCAAATGCACCCGATTCCTCAAACGCAGGAGAGCCAGGTGTTGAAAGTATGGGTGCTGATCATGCTTGGGGTGCATTGCGACCGAGGGCCCTCCTTCGCCGGGCCTACGGAGGGCAGGCCGGTCGCGCTCCCACGTAGCCACATGTGCGACTACTGGAAGGCGGTGGGTCGCTTAATAACGACCGGCGGGGGACATATGGAGATTGAGCGACCGGCCCAAATCGCGTCTCCCTCATGGGTGCGCTGTGCCGTCCGGCCGGCGCACCTTCTCCCCATGATGACCCCGCGTGAACGAATCCTGACGGCCGCCCGCCGTGGCAAGCCCGACCGGGTGCCCCTCGATATCTGGATGACGCCCGAAGTGCGCGACCGGTTGCGGGCGCATTTTGGCGTCACCACTGATCCCGAGATCTGGACGCACCTGCATCTCGACAAGATCGTGGGGGTGAGCCCGAAATATGTCGGCCCGCCCGAGCGGGTGCTGCCCGGCGGCGTCCGCCAGGTGCCACCGTGGTGGATGAGCGTTCGCGAGATCGAGTACGGCACCGGCAAGTACAGCGACCCGGTCGGCTGGGCGCTCAAGGACGCGACCACGATGGCGGAGCTGGAGGCGTTCCAATGGCCGAGCGCCGACTGGTATGACTTTTCGGCGATCGAGGCGCAGTGCGACGCGTGGCCGGAGCACGCAATCGAGGGCTGCTACGTGGCGCCGTTCTACTGGCACAACCACATCCGCGGCCTGGAGCAGAGCTGCGTGGACCTCCTCGTGGACACCGAACTCACGGAGTACATGCTGTCGCGCATCGAGAAATTCTGCTGGGACTACGCGAACCGCTTCTTCGAGGCCGGCAAGGGCAAGATCAACATCACGCAGGTGACCGACGACTACGGCTCGCAGCACGACCTGATGATCAGCGTGGAGTGCTACCGGCGCTGGTTCAAACCGCTGCAAAAGAAGTTCACCGACCTCGCGCACCAGGCCGGCGCGCTCGTGATGCATCACGACGACGGCGCGATCCGCCGGATCATTCCCGACTTCGTGGAGATCGGCGTGGATATCCTCAATCCCATCCAGCACGTGTGTCCGGGCATGGACATGCCCGGCCTCAAGCGCGACTTCGGGGCGGACCTGTGTTTCCACGGCGGCGTGGACAACCAGGACGTGCTCCCGCACGGCAGCGTCGAGGACGTGCGCCGCGAGGTGCGCGACTGCATGAGCCAGCTCGGCGCCGGCGGCGGCTACATCCTGGCGCCCTGCCACAACATCCAGCCCGTCACACCGACCGAGAACATCATCGCGATGTACGAGACGGCGTGGAACGAGGGATGGTACTAGCGCCGGCGCCGGTGGCGCCGGCGAACGCTCAACGCTGAACGTTTAACGCTGAACGCTTAAGTCCGGACGGGCCGGAGGTCCCTGCCTTGCATCTTCCACTCGCTCACGCTCGTGGCTACCTACTGACACTTGAGCGTTCAGCGTTAAGCGTTGAAAGTTGAGCGTTACCGCTGGTTCCGGCCGGCCGTTAGATCACGAAATCCGCATCCTCCGGTCGCACGAGCTCCCTTGGCGGGTGCAACATGCCGGCGGCGACAGTGGCGTGGGTGCCCTGTTCGATCAAAATGAACGAGCCGGTGAGGCGGTTGAGGGCGTAGCCGTCAAACACGAGCGGGCTTGAGGTGCGCAGGCGGATCTCGCCAATGTCATTGAGGGCGAGGCCGGCGGTGGCGGGCTCCTGCTCGAGCGAGGTGATGTTGATGCGGTGGGTGACCTCGGTGATGGCGGCCTGCACGGTGTGGGTGGTGTGCTTGAGCCAGTATTTTTTACCGGGCTGCAGCGCCTTAGGATGCATCCAGCAGACCTTGGCGTGCAGGTCGGTGGCGGCGCCGGGCAGGTCGTCGGGGCCGATGATCATGTTGCCGCGGCTCACATCAACGTCGTGGGCAAGGACCAGCGTGATTGACTGCGGGCAGAAGGCTTCGGAGACGGGGCCGTCGTAGGTGTGGATTTCCTTCACGGTGGTCGTGATGCCGGTGGGGAGGACCATGACCTTCTGGCCGGTGCGGACGATGCCGCCGGCGATCTGGCCGCTGAAGCCGCGGAAATCGTGCAGCCGTGCATCGGTGGGCTGGTTGGGCCGGTTGACCCACTGCACGGGCAGGCGGAAGCCCTGAAGGTTCCAGTCGCTGGCAATGTGCACGGTCTCGAGGTGGCTCAGCAATGTTGGTCCGCCGTACCAAGGGGTGTTTGTCGACGGCGTGACCACATTGTCGCCATTCAGCGCGCTCAGGGGAATGAACTTCACATCCTTGATGTCGAGGCGTGGCAGGAACTGCTCGAATTCGGCGCGGATCTCGTTGAAGCGCGCTTCGCTCCAGCCGACGAGGTCCATCTTGTTCACGGCGATGACCAGGTGCGGGATGCGCAGCAGGGAGGCGATGGCGGTGTGGCGGCGGCTCTGCTCGATCACGCCGGCGCGGGCATCCACCAAAATGATCGACAGGTTCGCCGTCGAGGCGCCGGTGACCATGTTGCGCGTGTACTGCACGTGGCCGGGAGTGTCGGCGACGATGAACTTGCGGCGCGGCGTGGCGAAATAGCGGTAGGCGACATCAATGGTGATGCCCTGCTCGCGCTCGGCGCGGAGCCCGTCGGTGAGATTGGCCAGGTTGACCTGGCCGCCGCCGGTGATGTCGGCGGAGCGCTCCAAGGCCTCGATCTGGTCTTCCATCAGCGATTTTGAATCGTAAAGCAGCCGGCCGATGAGCGTAGACTTCCCGTCGTCGACGCTGCCGCACGTGTTGAAACGCAGCAAATCAATGGTCGGAGAAGTCGGAGATCGGAGATCGGAGTTCGGAGTTCGAATACCGGAGAGAGGTTGAATTTCGTTAATCACTGGTTGGAAGTTTGGGAGCTGGAGCGCGTTGAGCGCAGGAGTCCACTGACAAGCTGGCCGGTGCGGGTGCATTGCTGCTGTAATGCAACCTGCTCGGGAGCCGACACGTAGCCAATGTCGAGCATTACGTAAGACATGGAGCGCACTTCGCCGCAGGAACGCCGGGCGATGTTGTAGAATTGGGCTTTCTCGGCGCGGTGCAGGCTTTCCCAACCTTCGGCCAGGTTGTTCATCACGGAAACCGCGGCCCGGCGGGCTTGGTCGGCAAAGCCGAAATCACGATTCATCGGTGGACGCTGCGCAAAACGATAAATCTCCTTGGTGAGGGAACGAGCCGCTTGCCAGGCCGTGAGGTTTTCGAATGTGGATAATTTATTCATGTTTGGCAGTACGCGTATTCGATCTCCGATCTGCGAACTCCAAGCTCCGAAAAGTCTGACTTAAAAATAGCCGGCCTTTTTGCGGTCCTCCATGGCGGCTTCGGAGGTTTTGTCGTCGGCGCGGGAGCCGCGTTCAGTGACACGGGCGGCGGCGATCTCGGCGATGATGTCGTCGACGGTGGCGGCGGGCGACTCGACGAGGCCGGTGCTGATGATGTCGCCGATGGTGCGGACACGGACGGTGAGCTCGCGCACGTCCTCGCCGGGCTTGGGCGGGACGATGTCATTCCGCGGGAGCCACTGGCCCTGGCGGCGCACGCAGGTGCGGCGGTGGCTGAAATAGATGGACGGAACCTCGAGTTTTTCCTGCCGGATATATTCCCAGACATCCATTTCGGTCCAATTGCTAAGCGGGAAAACGCGCATGTTTTCACCGGGGTTGAGCCGGCCGTTGTAGAGATTCCAAATCTCGGGCCGCTGGCTCTTCGGGTCCCACTGGCCGAAGCTGTCGCGATAGCTGAAGAAGCGCTCCTTGGCCCGGGCCTTTTCCTCGTCGCGGCGGGCTCCACCGATGCAGCAGTCAAAGCGGAATTCCTCGATGGCGGCGAGCAGGGTTGGAATCTGCAGGCGGTTGCGGCTGATCTCACCCGGGGCGGTCGTGGCAATGCCCTGGGTGATCGCGTCCTCGACCTTGCGGACAATGAGTTTGCCGCCGAGCTGTTGGGCGCGGCGGTCGCGGAATTCGTTGAGCTCCGGGAAATGGTGTCCGGTATCAACATTCAGGAACGGCAGCGGGATGTCCGAGGGCCGGAAGGCCTTTTCGGCGAGGCGCAGCAGGCAGATGGAATCCTTGCCGCCGGAAAAGAGCAGGGCGGGCCGCTCAAATTCGCCGGCGACCTCCCGCATGATGTGGATGGCCTCGGTTTCAAGATACTGCAGATGGTCGAGATGGTAATTGCTCACTGTATTGCTCACTTCGTTC
>JBIJDP010000265.1:0-4577 GCA_044344065.1 Opitutaceae bacterium | reverse complement strand
TTGCCGAATGAAATTAGTCCGTTCCCTTGCCTACACCCTGATTAATAAATGAAACGCACCATTCTCATCATTGCTGCCATCCTTTTATTGGCTGCGGCAATCTTCGGCATCAATTCGTCCGTTAAGCAAAAGCACGAAGCTGAACGTGTCGCGAAGACTCGCGCATACGAACAAGCCGAACTGGAACGGAAGGCTCAACTTGAGCGGGAAGCCAAAGCAGCACAAGAAATCGAAGCCGCACGCCAAGCTGAACTCAAACGGCAAGCTGAAGTTAAAAAACGTGCCACCGAGTTTGCGGTCACGGACCGCAAATTCACCGCTTCACCGACCATCACGGCCGAAGTGAGCACGATGGTGAAGATGCTCGAGCAATGGCACTACAACCGCGATGCCGTGCGCAGCACCGACTACGCCCAGGTCATCCCCGACTACATGGAGTCGCTCGACGGCCAGAAGCTGTTTTTCCTCAACAGCGACAAGACGGAATTCGAGGCACGCTTCAACAAGACGCTCTATTGGAACATCAGCGCCATCGGCAAGATCGACGCGGCCTACGATATATTTTCGATTTACGAAAAACGCACCACCGACCGCATCAACTGGATCTTCACCGAACTCGACGGGAAATTCGATTTCACCACCAACGAGGTGTACCGGGTGGACCGCACCAAGTCGGACTGGCCGGCCAATCCCGGAGCCGCCGATGAACTCTGGCGGCAGCGGCTCAAGTACGAGCTCATCGCCGAGTTGCTGAACAAGAAGACCGAGGAGGAGGCCAAGCAGACGGTGCGCAAGCGCTACGAGCGGATGCTGAAGAACCTCGCCGACATCGAGGCCAGCGATCTCGCCGAGCTGTTTCTCTCCACCGTGGCCCGCCTCTACGACCCCCACTCCACCTATTTTTCCGCCGAGAACTACGAGGACTTCGGCATCCAGATGAAACTGGAACTGGTGGGCATCGGCGCGTTGCTGGGCATCGAGGAGGACCTCTGTTCCGTGAAGGAGATCATCCCCGGCGGCCCGGCCGATCTGGGCAAGCAGCTCAACCCAAACGACAAGATCATCTCGGTGAAGCAGGAGAACGGCGAGCCGGTGGAGATCATCGGCATGAAGCTGCGCAAGATCGTGGACCTGATCCGCGGACCAAAGCAAAGCAAGGTAACCCTCCTGGTCCAGCCTGCGGAAGCCACCGACCCCTCGTCACGCCGGGAAGTCGTCATCATCCGCGATGTGGTCAAATTGAACTCCGCCCGCGCCCACGGGGCCATCTTCCAAGTCCCGGGGACCAACGGCGAAACCGTGCCCATGGGCGTGATCACGCTGCCCTCCTTCTACGGTCCCGCCGGCAGGGAAGCGCCGGATGAGGAAAAGGAAAAGACCAGCGCCACGCAGGACGTCGCCAAGCTGATCACCCAGCTGACCCAGGCCGGGGCCAAGGGCCTGGTGCTGGATCTGCGGCGCAATGGCGGCGGTTACCTGACGGAGGCCACGCAATTGACCGGCCTGTTCATCAAGCAGGGCCCGGTGGTGCAGGTGAAGAGTTCCTCCGGGGAAATCGCGGTGGACAGCGATGAAAACAGCCAGATCGCGTATGATGGCCCCCTGGCCGTGCTCGTCGACCGTTTCAGCGCCTCGGCCTCGGAAATCGTCGCCGGCGCCCTCCAAAATTACGGCCGGGCCATTGTGATCGGCGACAGTTCGACCCACGGCAAGGGCTCGGTCCAGACGGTGCTGGAAATGAAGGATTTTCTGCCCCAGCTCATGCGGACTCCGGCCAAGACCGGGGCGACCAAGATCACCGTGCAAAAGTATTACCTGCCCAGCGGCGCCTCCACGCAGCTGAAGGGCGTGGTGCCCGACATCGTGCTCCCCTCGCTCGAGGACCATCTGCCGATCGGCGAGTCCGACCTGCCGCATGCGCTGGTCTGGGACGAGATTCCGAACAGCTTTTTCGAAGGCAACCCGCTCGACCCCCAACTGGTGGAGTCGCTGCGCCAGCGCAGCATCGAGCGCCAGGGCAAGCTGGAGGAATTCACCTACCTGCAGAAGAACGTGGACTGGTTCCGGAGCCGGCAGGAGCAGAAGCTGATCCCGCTCAACCTTGAAGCGCGCAAAGCCCAGCGCGAGGTTGATGCCGCCTTCCGCAAGGAAATGAAGGCGATGAAGCTCAAGCTGGCCCGGGACGACTATCCCTACACGGAATTTCACCTGGTTCCTCCGCCGCCCAAGCCGATCAAAGCCGCACCGGCGGCCGACCCCGACGGCGCCGAGCCGGATGAACTCAGCACGGACGAGGACGATGGCGCCTATGCCAAGGTGGACGTCAATCTGCGCGAATCATTCCGCGTGATTTACGACGCGATCAAACTGGGCCAGAACGGATCCACTCTCGCCAGCAACCGCCTCCCGCTCACCGCGCGCCTCGTGAACAAGGGCTGAGTCACGTCAGGATTATTTGCTGAAAAGGCAGGAGCCTGCTCGCAGGCAATTTGTAGGGGCGCAGCGTGACTGCGCCCGTTTATTTGGCGCTGGCGGCATGATCGGGCGCACACGAGGTGCGCCCCACACATTTCAAACCATCGCCTGCCAGCAGGCTACTGCCTATTGTTGGGGGCATTGGGCTTAATTGTAGGAGCGGCTTTACGCCGCGATCGTTTACGCACCATCGCGGCATAAAGCCGCTCCTACAAGCAACCCGAACCGATCATCGCCACGCGAAGACATACCGATCGCGCCCGGTCAGGTCCGGTTTCGACTCGGTGCGCACGTAGCCGTGCTGCCGCATTTTTTCCAGGAGCCCAGGATGCTGGGTGATGCCGGTTTCCAAGGCCAGCAGCCCGCCTGGTTCGATGTGCACGGTCGCCTCGCTGATGATCCGGTGGAGGGCGGACAAGCCGTCGCCTCCCGGAGTGAGGGCCGCATGCGGTTCATGGTTCTTCACCTCAGGCTCGGTTGCGTTTACCTCGGACTCCGAAAGGTAGGGCGGATTTGAAACCACGAGATCGAAGCGCGTGCCCGGCAGGCCTGCAAACCAGTCGGATTGCACCCAGTTTACGCGGTCCGCGAGTGCATTCGCCACGGCGTTTTCTCGGGCGAGCGCCAGGGCGTCGGCGCTGGAGTCAGTGCCGGTCACCGCGGCCTCGGGGTAATGTTGCGCCAGCGCCAGGGCGATCGCGCCTGTGCCCGTCCCCAGGTCCAGAATATGCCGCGGGGCAACCGGCAGTCGCTGGCAGATCAGCTCCACCAATTGCTCGGTCTCCGGCCGGGGAATGAGCGCCCGGCGGTCAACCTTGAGCGTCAGTCCCATGAAGCCGGTTTCACCCAGAATGTGCTGGAGCGGTTCGCGCAGACCGCGCCGGCGCATCAGGGGGCGGATCTTTTCCAGCTCAGCCTCGGTGAGCGGCCGTTCGAACTGCAGGTAGAGCTGCATGCGCTTCAGCCCGAGCGCCTGGCCGATCAGCAGTTCGGCATTGAGCCGGGCGCTGTCCACTCCCTTGCCGGAGAGGAACTCCGAGGACCGCTTGATGATCTCGAGGACGGTGAGCATCTCAGTCGTCATCCTCGACCCGCTGACTGCGGGCCAGCACCGGCTGGCCGGTCAGCCGCGCCAGCTTCTCCTCGTAGTCCGCCTTCTGCAGCGCCTGGATGATCTGCTCGATCGCACCCTCCATGACCTGGGGCAGGTTGTACAGCGTGAGGCCGATCCGGTGGTCGGTCAGGCGGTTTTGCGGGAAATTGTAGGTGCGGATGCGCTCGCTGCGGTCACCGGAACCGATCTGGTTGCGCCGCTCCGCCGCATACTTGGCGCGTTCCTCGTCCTCGCGCAGTTTGAGCAGGCGGGAACGCAGCACCGCGAACGCGCTGGCCTTGTTCTTTTGCTGGGACCGGCCGTCCGCGCAAAACACGATCATCCCGGTCGGCTTGTGGATGATGCGCACTGCGGAGTCCGTGGTGTTCACGCCCTGCCCGCCCGGACCGCTGGCCCGCTGGACCGTGATTTCTAGGTCCTGCGGATCAATCTTGATGTCGACCTCCTCCGCCTCGGGAAGGACGGCAACCGTGACGGTCGAGGTATGGATGCGCCCGTTGGCCTCGGTGACCGGCACGCGCTGCACGCGATGGACGCCACTCTCATATTTCAGCTGCCGGTAGACATCGGTGCCCGTGATGAGGAAGATCACCTCCTTGAATCCGCCGCGTTCGGAGGGACTGCTGCTCATCGGCTGGATGGCCCAGCCCCGCGATTCCGCGTACTTGGTGTAGAGACGGAAAAGCTCCGCGGCAAAGAGGCTGGCTTCGTCGCCACCCGTGCCGGCCCGGATTTCCATCACCGTGTCGCGTGAATCAGTTTGCTCGGGCGGAATCATCGCCAGGAGCACCGCCTTGCGCAGTTGTTCGGCTTGTTCCGCCAGGGTCGTCAATTCCGCCCCGGCCAGTTCCTTCAGTTCGGGATCCCCGTTCGGGTCCCGCTGCAATTCCCGGGCCTCGGCGATTTCGCCCGCCAGCTTGCGGTGCCGCTCATAGTCGGCCACAAGGCTCTGGAGTTTCTGCTGCTCGCGGGTGACCTCGGCCGCCTT
>JBIJDP010000264.1:0-4580 GCA_044344065.1 Opitutaceae bacterium | reverse complement strand
CATGCACCTGCGGTGGGACAAACCGTTCTGCACGATCCTGTTCTTCATCGGGCTCGTGCTGGGCGGCGGCACCCTCTGGGCCCTGATCGAGCTCTTCTCGGTCCAGGACAGCATCCCGCTGACTTCGCTGGGCTGAGCCCGGGATCAGCCATCTTGGTGATTTACGGCGGCCTGCGGGCCGCCTTTTCTTTTGCGCATGATCGAATGGCGGCACTGGCATAACGAACCCTACCTGGTCGGAGGCCTGATTTTCCTCGGCTGGCTCTACGCCATCTTGGCCGGACCCCTGCGCCATCGCCTCGCCCCAGGCACCAGTTACCCCGGGTCGGCCGCCGTGAAGTTCTACGCGGCGCTGGTCATCTTTTATCTGGCGGTGGGATCGCCGCTGGACCAGATCGGCGAACGCTTTCTCTTCAGCGCCCACATGCTCCAGCACCAGCTGCTGGCTTATCCCGCGGCGATTCTCCTCCTCCTCGGCCTGCCGCATTGGATGATCGATCCCGTGCTGGACCGGCCGGGACTGCGCGGCGTGGTGCGGGTGGCCTTTCATCCCGTGATCTGCGGCCTGGTCTATACCCTGGTCATCGGGGCCTGGCACGCGCCGCAGCTCTATGATTGGGCGCTGAACGACAAACTCGTCCACGTGCTGGAGCACCTGATGTTCTTCGGCGCCGCGCTCTTTTACTGGTGGCCGCAGCTCAGCCCCTCCCGGGTCGTGCCCCGCATCAGCTATGCCTCGCAGATGCTCTACCAGCTCGGCATCGTCATCGGCATGACCCCGCTGTTCGCCTACATCACCTTTTCCACGGAGATTCTCTACCCCACCTATGAGTTCGCACCGCGCGTGGTCGCCGACTTCACCGCCGGCGAGGACCAGCTGCTGGCCGGCACCATGATGAAACTCGGCGGCCTGCTGGTGGCGGTCATCGCCATCGGCGTGAGCTTCTACCGCTGGTTCCAGCAGAACGAGCGGGCTGACCGCTAGAGTGGTTGTTCGTCCACTCGCCCACGCTCTTGGCTGCTTATGCAGGTTGTCCTTGGGGGCATGACACTGGGACGTGTTTTCTAAATTAGTTAAGGTAGGCAGCGCTTGCGCGCGCCCGAACCGCGCCCGCCAGCGGGCCGCCCTACTGTGTCCATCCGAAGCCTGGGCATGTTTT
This sequence comes from Opitutaceae bacterium, assembly GCA_044344065.1. Taxonomy (GTDB): domain Bacteria; phylum Verrucomicrobiota; class Verrucomicrobiia; order Opitutales; family Opitutaceae; genus UBA2377. The sequence goes on along the minus strand of JBIJDP010000264.1, from coordinate 3,420 downwards.
CAGATTCGGTTTTCCCGCAGGGCACACTTTGCCGCGGATCACGCCGACCGACGCGGATGACGGAGGTAACATCCGCGATCATCCGCGTGATTCGCGGGGCTAAAATTGCCGGGGCTCCGCCAGTGAGAGGGGTCGTACGCAGGACCTAACGGAGTAGTGCTAGGCCTTGTCGGTGCCCCAGCGGTGGTGCAGCCATCTTTCCCATGGGGAGAACAGCAGCTTGTCCGCCAGGAGTCCGAGCAGCACCAGAATGAACATGATCCCGATGACCTGCTCCATGGCGTGCAATTCACGGCCGTAGTGCAGGAGATGCCCGAGGCCGAAGCCGGTGAGGATGGTGACGAAAATCTCCGCGGCCATCAGCGACCGCCAGGCAAAGGCCCAGCCCTGCTTCATGCCGCTGACAATGAAGGGCAGCGCCGCCGGCATGATCACCCGGATCCAGATGTGCAGCCAGCGCGAGCCCATCGTCCGGGCCGCCCGCACGTAGATCGGATTCACGTTGCGCACGCCCGTCTGGGTCGCGAGCACGACCGACCACACGGTGCCCATGACCACGACGAACAGCATCGCGGCTTCCGTCTGGCCGAACCAGAGCAGCGCCAGCGGCACCCAGCACACGCTGGGCAGACCCTGCAGCCCGAGCGCCAGCATCCCGAGGGTGTCGCGCAGAAAACGGAACCGGGCCGTCAGCAATCCCATGGGCAGGCCGATCACGATGCCGATGAAATAACCGGCCAGCAGCCGCTTCATCGTCACCAGCGTCGCCTCGGCCAGCGAGCCGTCCAGGGCCGATTCCCAGAGGTAGCGGCCCACGCTCTCGGGTGTGGGCACCAGCACCGGTGACCAGAATTTCTGGAGGCAGGCCCAATGCCAGGCGGCCACGAGGAGCACAAAGAAACCAAAGGCCGTCAGGAATCTCTTCATGGCGTCGGCACCCCCTCCTGCAGGTGGCTCTTCAGCGCCTTGGTGATCCGGGTCGCATACCCCGCCACCTCCACGCTGTTGATGTCGCGCGGCCGCGGCAGATCGATCCTGAATTCCTCGTGAATGCGGCCGGGATGCGGCGAGAAAAGCACGACCCGGTCGCCGAGGCTCACGGCCTCGCGGACGTTGTGCGTGACAAACAGGATGGTGACATGACGCTGCTGCCAGATGCGCTGCAGATCCCCGTAAAGCTGCTCGCGGGTCATGGCATCAAGCGCGGCAAAGGGCTCGTCCATGAGCAGCACCCGCGGATTGGGGGCCAGCGCCCGGGCCAGCGCCACGCGCTGCTTCATGCCCCCGGACAGTTCATGGATGTTGGCCTCCATGAATTTTTCCAGCCCCACCAGCTTCAGGTAGTACCTGGCCGCCTCATGACGCTCGTTGCTCCTGAGCCCGGGCTTGAGCTTGAGGGCGAACAACACGTTGCCGATCACATCTAGCCACGGGAACAGGGCCGACTCCTGGAACATCATCATCCGCTCGCGTCCCGGATGCCGCACGGGACGCCCATCGGCCACCACCGAGCCGGTGTCGGGCAGTTCCAACCCGGCCACCAGGTTGAGCAAGGTGGACTTGCCACAGCCGCTGGGCCCCAGCAGGCAGACGAACTCCCCTTCCGCCACTTGCAGGCTCACGTTGTCGAGCGCATGCACGGAGCCGCGCGCCGTCGTGAAGGACTTCGACACCCGGTCGATGGCCAGTTTCGCCGGCGGCGGGGCGGTGACTTCGTCCTGAATGCTCATGGCTTTTGGGAAAACATGCGGTCAAGGGGAATGGCGTCGCGCAGGAATCCGACACTCTGGGCCTCTCCCACGAGCGCATCAAACTGCTTTTGCGACACCTGGTCGGTGAAGCGCAGCCGCCGCCAGGCGTTCGCGACGATGGCCGCGGACATTTCCCGCTTCATCTCGGCCGTGAGCCCGGCCCGCACCTTCGCCTGGGCCTGGTCGGGATGCTGGTTGAGCCAGACCGTGAGCTCGCGGTGCGCGGCGACAAATCCTGCCACCAGCCCGGGCTGCTGCCGCAGGGCGGCCACACTCGCCACCAAAATGGTCGTCACGGCATCATTTTGCTCGAGCCACACCTTTCCGTTGGCCTCCAACTCCAGCCGTGACACCCAGGGTTCCACGGTCCAGACCGCATCGATCTTGCCCTGCTTGAACAGCGCCAGTTGGTCGGGATTGGCCGTGGGCACCACCGGGACATCGCCGCCGGTGATCGAAACCCGGTAGCCCTGCCGCTTGAGCCAGGCCCGCGCCGCCACGTCCTGGGTGTTGCCAAACTGCGGTGAAGCGATGATCCGGCCCTTGAAGTCCGCCGGCCTGGTGATGCGGCCGTCGGGTTGGACCACCAGCGCGGCCCCGCCCTCGGCGGCACCCGAAAGCACACGGACTTCATCGCCCCGCGAGCGGATATAGGCGTTCAGCGAAGGATTGGGCCCCACGTACGTGAGATCGATCGAGCCGGCGAACATCGCCTCCATGGCGCTGGGCCCGGCATTGTAGGCGAACCACTGGATGGTCACGTCGGGCCCGAGCCGCTGCTCAAACCAGCCCTCGCCCTCGCGGGTCGAATGGCTGCCAATGATGCCCTGGGCATGCGTGACATTGGGAAAATAGCCGACGCGCAGGATCGTCTTCGCCGTCGCCGGATCGGCCATGGCCAGCGCAAGCACGGCCAGGAGGACAGGATAGGATTTCATGACAATTGATTATTGGGATGGTTTAGAATCCGAACTGAAACCGGCTGATGAACACTTTCTCATCCTGCCGGAGGACGGCGGAGTTGGAAACCGCCGGTGCGGCCGGGTCGAACCCGAAGTCCGTCTGGTAGTAGTCGAATTTGAACACGATCATCCGGTTAAGATACCAATTGAGGCCGAGGCCGAATGATGACGCCTCATTGGCGGTGCTGGCGGCGGAAGCATAGAGGGGATAGGTCTCGTCATCAATTTTCAGGCCGGCGGTACGGGCGGTGACCTCCAGGGCGCCCCAGGCCCCGCCGGTCGGACTAAAGGCGGTGCGGGGCACAACGCCGCCCGGCGATGAATCCTCCCCGGTCAGAACATAGCCCGCGGCCAGATGCCAGGCTTCATTCCGCAGTTCGGCCTTGGCCCCGGTGGCTCCGGGCCGGACGTTGACCGTGGACACGACATACTCGCCAAGGAGGCCGAAAGAGCCATAGCGATAATCAAACTGCGGGGAGACACGCCAGCTCGCACCGTCGGCGATTGTCGCCGCATGGTACGCGAAGAATGTCTGCTGTCCGTCCGTGCGATAGCCACCGGTGCGGCCGGATGCGGTTTTGTTGCGTCCGATGCTGCCGCCGACGCCGAGGGACAGGCCCTGGAGCGCGGAGCCGGCCTGGCCTTTGAATGGCGAGGCATAGACCCGCGCGACGAGTTCCTTTTCGTTGTCGAAGTCCGTATTGTTG
>JBIJDP010000263.1:0-4584 GCA_044344065.1 Opitutaceae bacterium | reverse complement strand
ACGGTCCCGGCTGCAGACGCCGGCGCAGTGGCGCGACTACGCCGCCGGGATCAGGCGGCGCTTTGCGGCGGCGTTGGCGCATCCGGCACTCACGCGCCGTCCGCAGTGGCGCGAGAGGCCTCAAAGTCAGCACGAGTATGCCGGCTTCAGCATCGAGAACCTGTGGGTCGAGTCCCTGCCGGGTTGCTGGATGAATGTCACGGTCTGGAAACCCGATCCCGCGCGCTGGGCGCCGCCTTGGCCGGCCGTGGTCACGCCGGTCGGGCACAACGGGAAATACAATCCCAGCGAACAGTACCCGCCGCAGATCTTCGCCGCCAACGGCTACCTGGGCGTCTCCTTCGATCCGCCGGGGTTCGGCGAAAAGGCCCGGGGCAACAATCACTTCGAGGACGGGGTGCGGGGTTATGTCGCCGGGCAGAACCCGCTCACGTTCTTCCTCGCGGATGCGTTGCGAGCCGTGGACTACGTGCTCCGGCGGCCCGACGTGGATGGACGCAACGGCGTGGCGATGACGGGAGTCTCCGGCGGCGGTTTCACGTCGGTATGCTGCGCGTTGCTAGACCAACGCATCACGGCCATCGGCCCGTCCTGCTACGGGTTGCCCGATGAGCTGCACCCGATCCGCAACGGCTACGCGGCCTGCCCGGAAACGCTCTGGCTGAACCGCTATGCGGACGGCCTCGGCATGACGGACCTGCTCATCGGCGCCCGCTTCACCCCGATGCTGCTGATGGCAGGGCGAAAGGATGCGATTTTCACCACGCAGGCGATGCGGGACCTCACCGGCGCAGTGCGCCAAGCTTACGCTGGCGTGGGCCGGGCCGCGGCGTGCCGGCTGTTCGTGGACGACTGCGGCCACGAATACACGCCGATGCAGGCACGAAACTTTGTGCAGTGGATGCGGCGCTGGCAGGGCGGAGCGGTCGCCCGCCGCCAGCCGGTGATCATGCCGCGCAAATTATTACTGCTGCCGGAGGAGGAATTGAAATCCGCGCCGCCCTTTGGCTGGTCAATGGCAGCCGCCGCGGCGAGCGTGGTCCGCACGCGTCATCGCCTGAACGATTTCACGCAGGCCCGGCGCGAACTGGCCCGGTTGATCCCCGCCTGGCAGGCGCACCGGCGCCGCGGTTTGCGGGCCGTGGCCGCGCCGGGGGCGGCGACCACGCTCTGGGTCCATGCTTTCCAGGAGCTGAGCCTGCGGGACGGACCGGCCTGGGAATTGCCGGCCACGATGCTACGACCACCGCATGATTCCGGGGGCGTGCTGGTGTTCTTCGACGACCGCGGCCGCTGGACGGCCTTGCACCAATGGGGCTGGCTCAACCGCGCCGCCGGGGTTTTCAGCCGCGACGACAAGCCGCGCTCGATCCTGACCGTTGATTTGCCGGGGTGGGGAGACACGAAGCCGTTGCCCGGTCCCTTCGACGTTGTCGGCTGGGGCGGGGTGGATCGCTGGACGGGCTATGTGAGCGCCGCGACCGGTGAATCGGTCATGGCTCTGCGGCTGCGCGATGCGGTGCGCGTCATTGATTATGTGCAACGGGAGTGGGGGACCCCGGCCGTGCGCATCACGGTGGGTGGCTTTGGCCTCGGCGCGACCATGGCCGGTCTGGCGGCGTGCCTGCACGGACACTTGGGCGGCGTGCTGCTGCTGGAGCCGCTGGCGGAATTCGCCAGCCTCGCGACTGCGGCCAAACCGAGCCGGCCCCATGACGCCTATTTTCCCGGCATTCTCTCTGCCGCGGATTTGCCGGAGGCGCTGGCCCTGCAACCGGCGCCGGTGCTGGTCGTCGGTCCGCGTGACGCAGCCGGCCGGCTTCTCGGGGCGAAAGCGCGGTGGACCTTCCGCGGCCGCCATGTGGCCGTGCGACCCGCAGCCTTCGATGCGGCACAGGAATCCGCCGTGCTGGACTGGCTGCGCGCCCTAGCCTGATTTCCCCATGACTCCGCTCAAACTCATCGCGTGCGATCCGCTCGTCGGGCTGCCGCGCAAGCCGTATCCCTGGCTCCGGCCCGACCTGGCCGACCTGCAGGGCGAACTGGCCCGGCTGCAGATCGCCTCGGCGGTCGTGCGCCACCGCCAGTGCCTCGAGAATTTCGCCCACTGGGGCAACGCCGTGCTCGCCCGCGAGACGGCCGGCCATGCCCACCTGATCCCCGCCGTGGCCCTGACCCCCGACGGCGCCCCGGATGCCTACAGCTTCGGGCAGTCGTTCCAGGACGCCCTGACCCGCGGCATGCGCGTCGGCTGGATCAGCCCGAAGGAACACATGTTTTCCCCGCGGCCGTGGTGCACCGGGGCGCTGTATGCGGCCTGCGCCGCCGCGCGGCTGCCGCTGCTGCTCGACTACCGTCAGGTCACTTTGGACGAAGTGGATGAGATCATGACGGCACATCCGACACTGCGCCTGATCCTCCTGCAGGTGCCGCGCTTCGGCCGGCACCGCTCGCTGTACGCCCTGCTGGCCCGCCACGCCTCGCTGCACCTGTGCCTGAGCAGCGCCTACTCGGTGCACGAGGGCCTGAACGATCTTGTGGGAAAATTCGGCCATGACCGCTTCCTGTGGGGCTGCAATTACCCCGAGGCCGAGGGCGGTGCTTCCATCACCCTCCTGACCTACGCCGACATCCCGGACGCCGCCCGTGCGGCCATCGCCCACGGCAACATCGAGCGCCTGCTCGCGGAGGTGAAATCATGAACGCGCCCGATCATTTCCAGACCGCCGCCCGCCTCGGCCAGCCGGTGCGCGGCGAAGTCATCATTGATACCCACGGCCACCTCGGCCACGGCCCGGATTTCCCGATTGTGCGGCCGACCGCGGCATCGCTTGTTGCGAACATGGACCGGCTGGGCGTCCAGTTTACCTGCATCAGCTCGATCCCGGCCATCTTCGGCGACGCCGAATACGGCAACGCCCTCGTAGCCGACGCCATCCGCGCCTATCCCGGGCGTTTCTTCGGCTACCTCGTGGTGGACGTGGGCTACCCCGACAAGGTGGCCACGCAACTGGCACATGGCCTCGCGGCCGGCTTCCGCGGACTCAAGGTCTGGTCCTACGGCGCGCGTCCCGGGCTGCCCTACAACCATCCCAACTACGAACCCGTGTTTGCCTTCGCCGAACAGCACGCGCTCCCGGTGCTCGCGCACGTGTTCGGTCCCGAACTCGACGAACTCGAGGGCTACATCAAAAAGTACCCGCGCATCCGCTGGCTGCTCGCCCATATCGGCTCGGCGGAACTCGAAAAATACAAGCGCTTCGCCCGCGAATATCCGACCGTCTGGGTCGAGCTGTGCCTTTCGAGCTGCCCGCGTGGGCTGGTCGAACATCTCGTGGCTGCGGGCCTGGAGGACAAGGTGCTTTGGGGCAGCGATGCGGTTTTCCTCGACCAGGCCTCGCAGCTCGGCCGCGTGTTCTACGCCCAGATCCCGGTGACGGCCAAGCGGAAGATCCTCGGTCTCAATGCCCGGCGCGCCCTTGGAATGGAGCCGGCCAAATGAGCGCGTTTGCGGTGGAGGCGGCCGCCGGCCGGATGCTGCGTTACCTGCGGACCTGGCAGGCGCCCGACGGTTCGATGCACGGCGTGCACACGCATCCGGTGTGGCGCCTGCACCCGGCCGTGGTGGAGGATCACTACACGGGTTACTCCGCGTGGGGTGCGCCCGGCCTGCTCGGGCTCGCCGACCTCGCGGCAAATACGAGGATACCCGCAGTCGAGGCGATGGGGCGCGACTGGGTGCGCTTTGTCCTCACGACCTTCATGCCCGGCGACCGCTGGGACAACTGCGGGGCGGAACTCGGGCGGCGCTTCAACGCCGCGGCCGTGGACAATTTCCTGCAGGATCTGAGCCTATGCTATTACGCCCGGGTCGCGGCACATACGCTCACCGCCGCGGAAAAGGCGCGCATCGGCGACTGTGTGCGCCGCAACCTGGAAACCTACCTGCGCGAGGCCGGAAAGCCGGAGCAGGACGGTCATGTGCTGACCACCACCGTCAACCAGGATTGCGCCGGACTCTGGGCCATGGGCGAATGGATGGAAACCTACGGGGTTGACGCGCGATGGCGGGACCTGCTGCTCCGCGGCCTCCAGGTGCACCTGCGGCAGCATCTCGTCACCGGCCTGCCCGATGCCGAGAGTGGAGGATTGCTGCGGGCGACGTCGTTGCCCGACTACATCGAGCCCGCGGAGTACTACGGTGTGATCCTGCCGGCGTACCTGCACGGCTGGAAACTCAGCGGCGATGCCGCGTGGTTGGAGGCGGCGAAGCAGATGGCGCGGCACGTCATGCGCAATGCCTGGCACGACGACCGCGATTGCCTGCGCCTGCACCGCACCTGCGACCGGGTGCAGGGAAAGTGGCGCGTCAGCCAGTCCCCCATGCTCGTGGCCGGTGGCGGGCTCTTCCTGCGCGCTCTGCGCGAACTCGCCGCGCTCACGCCGTTGCCGGAGGCGGCGGACTTCCTCGCGGCCATGGACGCAACAGTGGCGCATTACCAGAACGAGTACGGCTACCTCGTCGCCGCGACCGAGAGGCATGACGACTACGACCTAATCTGCGGCACGGTCTGGGAGGCGCAC
>JBIJDP010000261.1:0-4614 GCA_044344065.1 Opitutaceae bacterium | reverse complement strand
TCAATTTCCTTCACCAGTTCTTCTCCGAGCGGCGGTAATTGGCGGGCCATCCTCTTTTCTTGCACACATTAAGCCTGCTTTGGAAGCGTAAAAGCTAATGGCTATTGGTATTAGAGCGGTTTGTATAATGTTATAGCCGGGGTCGTTGACCCCGGGGCTTGTCGAATGCTCCCGGACCGGGGTCAACGACCTCGGCTACAACGACGGAGACGGCCAATTTATTTTAAAGTCCGCGCTAGGGCCGCGTCAGCGCCAAGTCGCACCATTCACCCATTGTGCGACCCTTGACGTTCCAACCCGGTGCCGCCGCCTTGAAGGTGTCGCGGACCTTTTCCACCTCGATCGCCAGGATCCCGCTCAGCACCAGCACGCCGTCCGGCGCCACCGCGCCGACCAGTTGCCCGGCAAAACGCATCAGCACATCCGCTTGGATATTCGCCATCAGCAGTTCCGCACTCCGACCCGCCAGACCCGATTCCAGATCCCCCGGGAAATAATTCACCGCGCCCGCCATCCCATTCAGCGCCGCATTTTCCTGACTCACCCGCACGGCCTCGGTATCGTTGTCGAACCCCGTGATGTCGCGAAAGCCCAGCAACGACGCAGACAGCGCCAGAATGCCCGAACCACACCCGGCATCGATCACCCGGCCCTTCGTGCCTCGTGACGCAGCATAGTCCACCAGCCGTTCGCAGCACAGGCGCGTCGTCTCATGGTTGCCCGTGCCAAACGCCAGCCCCGGGTCCAACCATAACGCCACCTCACCTGCTGGCAGCGCGTAGGTTGCCCTTTCCCACACCGGCACCCAATGCAATCGACCCGATTGCCATGCCTTGAAATGCGCCTTGTAGCTGTCCCGCCAGTCTTGGTCCGCCAACGCCCGTACCACCGGTTCGCCCACCGACCTCAGTTGCGGCTTCAGTGCCTCCCACTGCGTCTGCGCCTCGGCCTCGGTTGTGAACACCCCGACTACCCACGCGCGCTTCGCGATCGCATCCTCCAGAAGACTCCAGCCTTCGATGCACAGTTCCTGCAACAGCACATCGGTTTCTTCCACCATGGCGGCAGGAATCTCAGCTTTGATTTCGGTCAGACTCATCCCGCCAACCTCCCTGCCATCCTCGGGTCCTGCAACGCCAATTGCGTTCAGTCCTGAGGCCACGAGAATAACATAAGGCAGGAAACCGCAAAGGCACCAAAACCGTAGGCCATGCCATCCGGGTCCGAAGACAGACTCACTCAAGTCAAGGACCCGGTTCGAGACTCATCCTGTATCCGAAGTTGGGCCTTGGATGTTGATTGTTGGACGTTGAAAGTTCGCGTGGTGCAGCGCGCGCGTCATTCTTCCTTGGGCCGCAGGATCAGCCGGTAGCCCATGGTGTCGTTGGGCCGGATGTCCGGCGTGAGTTCCACCCGGGAGGCGGCACGGCAGTGCACCGGGCCGACCCGCCAGTTGCCGCCGCGCAACACCGGATCGCGATTGGTCCGCCCGCCGCGCGTCCATTCCGCCACGTTGCCGTGCATATCGTGGAGGCCCCAGGCGTTGGGTTTGAACCTGGCCACCGGCGACGGAGCGCTCAGGGCTCCGCCACGCGAATAAAACGCCAGCGCACTGAGCGCCGGATCCTCGCGCTCATTGGTCACTTGGCTGCCGTCATTGAAGGAGGTCTCCGTCCCGGCCCGGCAGGCATATTCCCATTCGGTTTCAGTCGGCAGATCGGCGGTAAATGGCAAACCCTGGCGCTGCAGGAGCTGGTTGCACTTGTCGATTGCACCGCCCGGACCCGTGGTATCGCGCCATGAGACTTGCTCCACCGGCCGGGTGTCGTCGCCGAGGGCCCGGCTCGCACTCGGGTTTTTCCCGGTGAGGGCGCGATGCTGGCGTTGGGTCATTTCCGTCGCGGCCACATAAAAGCCGCTGGCGATTTCCGTGCGGGTCAGGGGCAGGTCGTTGCGCTGCCGGCCGCGTTCCTCGGATGGCGATCCGGTGCTGAAGGTCCCGGCCGGCACCCAGCGGAGCTTGAGTTCCGCGCCGTCGGCCAGCATCACGCTGATTTCAGGCGGCGGGGGCAACCGCTTGAGTTCAAGCGGCACCCGCGAGGTATCCGGGGTAATATCCAGCGTCACGTCCAGGGATTCATACTTGGCCGCACTGACCGCGAGAGCCACGCGCCCCGGCCGCAATTCAAGCACGGCTTCGCCGGCGGCATCCGCGGTCCCGGTCAGCTCCCCCGCGCGCAACTGCGCGTTTGGCGGCAGGCCGGTGAATTTCACCGCCACGGGAGGCACGGGTTGCATCGCGGGTGCGGCTTCCAGCACGCCGGGCTCGGCGCCGATCTGCCCTTTCCATTCAAGATAACCCGGCGCGCTCACGCTGACCATCTGCGCGCCCGGCGCAATCGCCAGGGCCACCCGTCCGTCTGCCCCGGCGGTAAACTCGTTGCCGCGGTAGCCGACCAGCGCTCCGGCCGGCAACCCGGTGAGGGTGAAGTTCCTCAACTCCTCGGCGGGGGCCGCCTCCGGCATGCGCACCGTCACCGCGGGTTGGGTCGGGGCCTCGGATGCAGGCTCTGCATTCACCGGAATCGGGCCTGCAACCGGCTCGATGGCGGACTTCCTTGGCCAGAAAAACACTGCCCCTGCGATCATGGCCGCAAGAACAACACCCAGGGCGATCAGGGCGGGTTTCGACCGGCTCGACTGCTGCAGGAGTTGCAGCCCTTCCAAGGCGGCGGCCGCATTTTGGTAGCGCTGGCCGGGATCTTCCGCGAGGCAGGTGGAGATGAACCGGTCCCAACGCGGATCCAGCCCCGCCACCAGCTTCGACGCGGGTTGGGCCAGGCCGTGCGGTTTGCGGCCGGTCAGCAGGTAGTAGGTGATCACGCCAACGGCATAGATGTCGGACCGAGCATCAGAGGCCTGCATGTTCCGCGCCTCGGGCGACATGAAATCTATGGTGCCAACGATGGTGCCGGTGGTGGTCACACTGTCGCCTTGGAACGGCGACATGGTGCCGCCGGTGCGCCGGTACTCCTCCTCGGCCACGACCCGCGCCAGCCCGAAATCCGAAATCTTGGCCTCGCCGGTCTTTTCCAGCAGCACATTCGCAGGCTTGAGGTCGCGGTGCACGATGCCGGCATGGTGGGCGTGCACCAATCCCTGCAGGATCTGCCCGATCAGGCGCCACACCTCGTCCGGCGGCGCTCCAGTGCCCTTGCCCTTGCTGTGGGCGGCAAACCAGTCCTCCAGCGAACCACCATCCACAAATTCCAGGACCAGATAAAGCCGGCCCTGGCTTTCGCCGAAATCCGTGACGTTGACGATGTGCCCGTGCTTGAGGCGCGCGAGCATCTCGGCCTCGCGCTTGAACCGGGCCACAAATGAAGCCTCCTGCGCCAGGGTGGCCGGCAAGGCCTTGAGTGCAAAATGCTTTCTCAGGGCCGTGTGCTGCACCAGGTAGACGACACCCATGCCGCCGGCACCGAGTACCCGCTCGACCCGGTACTGACCCACGATATCGCCAGCCTGGAACAGGTCGTGCTTGGTGCCGGAACGGGAGGAAACGACCGTCTTGTCCGAGGCTGGATCCATGATGCTGGGATGCATTCAACCGCGCCGCCGCCCTGTTGCCAGTATAATCAAAAAATGCAGGTTTGACCGGCTTTGCCTTTCACAGCTTATGTAACGTCAACATGCTTCGCCACCCCCGCCACTTTGTGGCCCTTGTGTTACTGGCTGTGGCTGTCAGTCCGATCAGCCGCGCCGTGCCTCTCCGGATCAACGTTTCCCCGGCCGGCGCCACGGTGATAACCGAAGCCGGTCAGCGCCTCCCCGCTCCCGCCACCGTCGATCTCAAGCGGCGCGAAGCGCCCTACAAGTTTGTGGTCGAAAAGACCGGCTATGACAGCGAGACGGTCGCCTACGAAACCCGGAGCAAGCTCAAGGAAATCTCCGTCACGCTTGAACCCCTCACGACCGAGAAGGAAGTGACCATCCTCTCCGCGCCCGACGGCGCCTCGGTCACAATCGACGGCCAGGCCGCCGGCATTACCCCGCTCACCAAGTCCGTGACCTTCCGGCGCACCGGCAAATCCGCCCCGTGGCAGCCGCTGAGCGTCAGCCTCGCCAAGACCGATCATCAGGGCGAATCGTTCTCCCTGGCCTACAACACCCCCGCGCCACCCCGCGTCACCCTGGCCCAGTTGCGCATGGAGCGCACCTTCAGCGTAAACACCGTGTCGGGCGACGGCTCCGCGATCGAGGCCACTCTCACCCTCGACGGCCGCGAACTCGGCGCCGCCCCGCAGAAGGTCAACGTGGTTTTCACCCGCGGCGACAAGACCAAGGCATGGAGCAGCAACGTGCTCGTGGCGGAAATCCCCACGATCTACCACCCCGTCGAGGTCACGCTCAACCAGAGCCTGTCTCCCGTGGTGAAACTCACGCTCAATCCCGTGACGGAACTGCCGGTCGCACTGCACGCCCCGGCCATCGAGATGACGCCGACGGGCGTGCGCCTCGCCATCAGCCAGTCCACCCGCATCGGCACCCTTGATACGGGCGAGCGCAGCGCCTCGATCGCCAGCCTCTCCCGCGTCACCCGCTTCGCCCGTC
>JBIJDP010000262.1:0-4614 GCA_044344065.1 Opitutaceae bacterium | reverse complement strand
TCCAAGCTGAAGAACGTCCGCAGGCGGTTTTTGCGCAGATGAGTCAGGGTTGAATTGATCGCGATCCGGTAAAGCCAAGTGAAGAACGACGACTGGCCTTGGAACCGGTTGATGGACTGAAAAGCCTTGATGAAGGCGTCCTGGGTCAGGTCCGCGGCGTCCTCACGGTTGGAGGTCATGTTGTAGATGACCCCGAAGAGTCTCTCACGATACTTGAGGATCAGCTGGTCAAAGGCCGCCACATCCCCCTCCTGCACCGCCCGCACAATACCCAGGTCAGCGTCAGCCTCGTGTTGTCGCTCCGGCGACGCTACGAGCGTTTTGCCGAGGGCTTTGAACGCATGCATGGCGGAGTCATTCAACAAAGCACCGGTGGCAGCGCAAATGGAATTTCACCCCATTCGTGCCTGCGTACCTTGCTCAGGCACCGGGTTTGACCTGCAAACCTGCCACCTGCGCCTCCAGCACCTCGCACAGTTGCAGAAGCAGCGGGGTCGGCGCCTCGCCCGGCCAGCGGGAGAGGGCGGTTTTCGCCGTGGCGATCTCCTCGTGGACTGCGGCGGTCACCGTCGGAAATACGTCAAACTCCGCCATCTGGCGCAAACGCACGGCCATCTGCACCGGCTGGCGGCCGCAGATCTCCTCGGTCAGCGCGGCACGTTCGCCGGCGGGCATGCGCGCCATCAGAACCTGCAGGGGAAGCGTGACTTTGCCGCTGGCCAGGTCGGTCCCGAGGGTTTTGCCGATGCGCCGCTCGTTCCCGAAAAAATCCGCCAGATCGTCGTAGATCTGGTAGGCAATGCCAAGGTGCCGGCCGAACCGGGCGGCATCCGTGACATAGGTCGCCTCCGAACCTGCGAGCCGGGCTCCCAGGTGGCAGGACACACGGAATAGCTCGGCCGTTTTCAGGTCGATGATCCGCCAGTAATCCTCCCGGGTGATGTTCGTCGTGCCCCGTCGCATGGTCTGCACAATTTCACCGGCACAGACCCGACGCATGGCCTCCGCGACCATGAAGCAGACCTCCGTGGTGGGAAACTGCGCCGCGAGGTGCAGGGCATGGGAAAACAGGGCATCTCCCAGCAGGACAGCGGCCGTCGGTCCGTATTCGCGGGTCGCGGTGCGGCGGTTGCGCCGCAGCTCCGCCTCATCCATGATGTCGTCATGGACCAGCGAGGCGAGGTGCACGAGTTCCACGACGGCCGCCACCTTGACCAGCTCCGCCGACGGAGTTGAGGAACCGCGCCAGCCGCTGAGAAATACCAGGGCCGGGCGGATACGTTTGCCCGAGGTATCGATGCAATAGTCGGCCATCGGCCGGATCTCAGGCTCAAAGGATGCGAGTTGCTCGCGCATGAACGCATCGAGCGCCATCATATGCGGCTGCAACTGGGCAAAGACCGCCGCAAAGGCATGCGGAGGACCGGCAATTTCAACGGGACGGACGGCGCTCATCAGGGTGCGGACACTAGCCATGAGGATCGAAATGGCTAATAAATAGTCGAAGACGTTGCCTGGGAGCGGTCCGATCAGCACTTCGCCACCTGTCGCGGTGCGGCCATGGGCCAGCGTACGAACAACTCAATTGCTCATGCTGGTTTGAGGTAGGGCAGGTCAGAGACCTGCCATTTTGACGTATAATCGCCGTGCCGCTTGCAAAGGCAGGGCAGAGACCTGCCCCACTTGCTGAGATCCGGCGCCGCAGTATGTAGAACAACCGCAGATCAGAATCCGGTTGGACTTCGTCAATGGACCCCGTGAAGTGTGGCCGACACCCTGAATGGTCCCAACTCTCGCGACCCCGGGTTTCCTGCATCCCCCGATGAACGACCAGCCCTTTCTACTCCTCCTCATGATCGCCGCCTCAGTCTACGTGGCCAAGCTCTGGCTGGACGATTATAAGGCGGGCATAACCGGAAAGTCCCATCCCCGCGCCCTGCCCGGTGCGACGCCGGCGTCGCGGCGTGGCCTCCTGATTGCCGTGGCGGGCACATTGGTTCTGCTCGCCCTTGAAACGTGGGGGGAAATCCACCTCGGGGTCGCCGGCGAACAATCCCGCATGACCGCCCTCTTCGGGCTCTACACCCTCGCGGCCGCCGTGATCGAGGAACTCATTTTCCGCGGCTACATCGTCATCACGCATCGCGGCCCGGCGGTCCGCTGGGCCGGCATCGTGGGCGCCTCACTGCTCTTCGCGGGGCTGCATCCGTTCCTGTGGAAATGGGAGGACGGCCTGGTCTGGACCGTTGGACTCAAGGGCTGGTTCAGCACCGCCGCGATCTTCCTTGGTTCGCTCTGGTTCTACACGGTCCGCTTCGCGGGTTGGAATCCCAACCAGTCCCTCCTCCCCTGCTTTGCGGCCCACGCGACCAAGAACCTCGGGGTGATCGCGATCAAGGCCAGCCAGGGTTTCCTCGTCGGCTGGTGGTGATCTGCCGTGGGGCAATTTAATTGCCTGGCACTTGGCTCCGCGGTAGGAACATTCGACGCCAGAACGCATCCTTACCCATCATGATCCGTGCGTTTACCCCTTTCCTCCTGTCAGCGTCGGTCGCCTTGGCCGCGGCCTATGATGTCAACCTACCCTATGCTTCGCTGGCCTTGAAGAATGGGCGGACCCTGGCCGATGTGACCATCAAGAGTTTCGATCATGAAAACGGCAAAGTCGTCGTGATGGCCGGCCGTAACTTGCATTCATTGCAGATCGAGATGCTCCCGGATGAAGTGGCCGCCAAGGTCATCGCGCTGGTCCCGGAGGAAAGCAAGGCGCTGGCGAGGGAGGAAAAGGCCGGCCAGAAACAGGCACAGCGCGAGCAGAATAACACCAGACAGGAGCTCAAGCGCCAGACCCGGGAGGACCGCCAGTCGGACACCGAAGCAAGGAAACAGGCGAACCGAGACAATGTTGAGGCCCGGGCCCGGGCGCGCTTGGTCGCAAGGACCAAGCAGCTCGCGCAGGACAAGGCCGATCACTATTTTCGCTACGAATACAAGCCCGGCTCCGGATCCACCGTCGTGATCCGACAGGGTGTCACCCTGGGCGAGCCCGAGGAAGTTTCCGGCTGGCCGGGCCGCTGCCGGGTCAGCGGCAACGTAGGCCTGCAATTCTATGACAGCCGGGGCAGCAGCTTCAGCACCGCCGTCCGCGAGTTTGAGGTGACCGTCCAAAGGAACGACCGGGGCGTTGAGGAAGTGGTGGATTTCACGTTGAAATAGGCTGCAGGGATAGGAAATGCCGTGGCCGCTGGCATTACGGACTGCAGGCGCGGCTTTATGCCGCGATCAAAACCGCGCGTCATGGCATGATATTCGCGATCTTCCGCATTCTGATGTTGCACGGCGGGGATTCCGATCACCGCCCCGAATATCTTTCACGATCGAAGGCGGGGTTCGGAAACACCGACCTGCAACTTGCGGTACCGATGCGCAGGGCTGATGGCATGAGCACCGCATAGAGTCGCACGCTTCCCTCGTCATCAGGCCAACAAAAAGCCGCGTCCCTTGCAGGACGCGGCTTGGTAAATGATCCTTGGCGGAACTTACTTCTTTTCCTGGGGGACTTCCCCGGCGGAAATGAAGGGATCCGAACCGTCGCGATAGCCAGGCAGCTCGTCACGACGCATCTGCAACTGCCGGACACGGCGGGAATCGAAGACTTCCTCGATCGGGGCGCCCTCGGCATTCACCGTCTTGGCCGTGATGAAGATGATCAGATTGCGCATCTGGTCGTTCTTGGCATCCGAACGGAAAAGCCGGCCGAGCAGAGGAATGGATCCGAGGACGGGCACCCGGGTCTGGGTGTTCTGAATGGTGTTCTCGATGAGGCCGCCGATGCCCATGGTGTAGCCGTCCTTCAGCGAAACCTGGGTCTTGGTCTTGCGCGTGGTGACGATCGGAATGTTGGCCGTGCCGAAATTGGCATTCTCATTGGAGCTGCTGACTTCGGGCTCAAGGATCAGCTTGATGAAGCCGCGGGAATTCACCTGCGGAGTCACCTTGAGGATGATGCCGATGGGGCGGTAGTCGAAGCCGCTGACTTCATACGTGCCGCGCTCGGCATTGTAAGTGTACCTCGGGATGGGGAATTCCTTGCCGATATTGATCTGCGCCTCGGAGTTGTTGAGGGTGACCACGGTCGGATTGGAAACGAGCTTGGTATCGTTGGTGGTCTTCAGGGCGGAGAGGATCACGCTGAAATCCGAAGCGGAGAAAACCGCCGAGGCCATGCGGTTGGTGCCCGAGGTATTGGTCAGGCCCGCCAGTTGGGACACGACATTGTTGGCCACATTCGAGGCGGTGGTGGAAAGATCGTTCGCCAAGGTGCTGGAAACGGAATTGGTCACACCACTCGTGGTGCCCGTGGCGGTCGAGGTCTGGCTGGAGGGCAAGGAACTGCTGGTGGTGGTACCGGTGGAACTGATCGGCACAACTTGATACGTGGTGGTGACATTACCCAACGCATCAGTGGTCGTCACAGGCAGCAGCTGATTGCCGGTGTTGGTCTGCGTTGTGGAAGTAGAGACCGGGCCCGCGTCAGTGGTTGTCACGTCCCTGTTGTTGCCTGAGGTCGTCGTGCCAGTGGTGGAAGTACCATTGCGACCCGTGGTCGTGGAA
>JBIJDP010000260.1:0-4618 GCA_044344065.1 Opitutaceae bacterium | reverse complement strand
TTTTCGCCCGCCGAGGTGGAGGAAATCCGCGCGCTCTTTGCCAAAATGCACGCGGAGGGTGTCCCGGGGCACTATGAGCCGTCGAAACCGCATGACGGCGTCGAGAATCCCAACGACCCGCTCTACCAGTATCCGCGCGTCATGATGCCGCACCGTTTCAACGACCGCGCCAAGCAGTACATGCTGCACCAGGGCGTGGCGGCGCACCTGCGCGCCTTCTTCGGCCTCGAGCCCGTGGCCACGCAGAGCATGTTCTATTTCAAGCCGCCGGGCGCGCGCGGCCAGGCGCTGCACCAGGACCAGTTTTATCTCCTCGTCGAACCCGGCACCTGCATCGCGGCCTGGACCGCGATCGATGACTGTGACGCCGAAAACGGCGCCATGTACATCGTGCCGAAGACGAATGACGCCCCGATCGTCTGCCCCGATACGGCCGACCGCGGTGAAAGCTATACGTCGCATTTCGTGCCGGTGCCGAAGGGCCTGAAACCGCAACTGGTCGAAATGAAGGCGGGCGACACGCTCTTCTTCAACGGCAGCCTGATCCATGGTTCCGGTCCCAACCGGTCCAAGACGCGCTTCCGCCGTTCCTTCATCTGCCATTATGCCGGTGGCGATGTCCGCAAGATTTCCGCCGGCTACCATCCGCTTACCCGGCTGGATGGCACGACCTACGAAGTCACTCCGCAATCTTCGGGTGGCCCCTGTGGCGAAGGCTGGAAGGGTTCGCTCCATTGAGCAACTGAGGCCTTCTTCCCACCCTCACCCAAAACCGGCGGCACATACCGCCGGTTTTTTTGTGCCCGGCGGGCTCGAGGCCGATGGTTTGGGCGTAGGGGCGCAGCTTGACTGCGCCCTCGGGCGTCGACGAGCGACGTCCCTGCAAGTTGCCCGGTCCTGTTACACCTCAACTTCGATCTGCTGGCCGCTCACAAACACCGGGAATCGCCGCACGGGGTCCATGTTCTTCGGGCAGACGGCGGCGCCGGTGCTGACATCAAAGGCGATCGCATGCAGCGGGCAGGTCAGCGTGGTGCCTTTCAACGGCCCGGCGGCCAGCGAGGCGCCGGCGTGGGGGCACACGTCGTCGATGGCGTGGATTTGTCCGTCCACATTGCACAGGGCAATGCGTTCGGTGCCGACTTTGAAGGCTTTTTTGGCGCCGGGCGGCAGGGCATCGAGGGTGGTGACCGGATGGCGTTGGGGCATGGTAAGGGGTGGGTTCGAAAAACCGGGGAGCGCGCGGCGGTCTTACTTGATGCCGATTGAAACCGTGAAGGTCTGGATCAGGCCGGGGGGCACGAAATGCAGGCCGGTCTTGTGCTCCGGTGCATTCGGCGGGCCCATCCACGGCTCGACGCAGAAATACGGGGCGGTCGCGGATTCGCTCCACGTGACGAAAGTCGCATCGGGTGCGGGCGCCTTGGCGGCGCCGATTTTCATGACCACATCGCCGGCATGGCCGCGTTCACCGAATATCACCGTGTTGTCCTTCAAGCCGAGATGTATGGCGTCGATGAGCTCGGGGTTGTCGAGATTCTCGATCTCCTTGAGCGAGGGTCCGGGGATCAGCTGGCCCTTCGCATCCTGGCGCACCCGGCGCGTGGCGGGAATGCGGATGGAGTAGTCGCGGCGGCTCAGGCCTTCCGACCAGGGCAGGGTGAAGTAGAAATGATGCCCGGCACTCCACGGCAGCGGCACGGTGCCGCGATTGAACAGGGTGAATTCGCACACCAGGCCCAGCGGCTCGAAACGGTAGCGCACGGTGAACTCGTAGTCGTACGGATAGCAGGCGCGGGCCTCTTCATTCGGGAGATAAAGCGCCGTGAAGCCCGTGGGATCGCAATGCGTCACGCGGAAGTCCCCCTGCCGGGCGAGCCCGTGCATGGGCATCACGCGCCGCACGCCATCCGCGGCCTTCCAGAAATGGATGTCGCCCTGGTCGAAGACGCGCGCGTTGAAGGGAAACAGGATGGGGTTGCCGCCCCGCACCCGGTGGAAGTCGACGAGGGTGTTTGACTCGGGCCAGTAGAGCACGTCGCGCACGGAGCCGTCGCCGAGCGTGAGGTTCCAATTCATCAGGCGGGCGCCTTTTTCAGGCCATGCCAGGAACGTGGATCGTCCGACGCGCCATCTTGTGAGGTTTGCTCCGAGGTAGGGAACCTTGTCCATGCCTGCCGTGAAATCAGTCCCGCGTGCGCCGTGCAATGGGTTTCTGGAAAGACTGCCCCGATATTCCAGCATAGCGGCGCTTGCACGTGGCCGCCGGGGTCCTAAGCTTCTCGCTCCACCATGGTCCGCTTCATTTGCACTTTCCTGCTGGTTCTCCTTACCGCTGGATCGTTGCGGGCTGAAGTTCCGGCCCAAACTCCTCCTGCCGCCACCGCTCCGGCCACCGTCGCCAGTCCGGCTGCGCCCGCCACCCGCAAACAGGTGGTCGTGATCCCGGTCCGCGAGCAGATCGCCACGCCCATCCTCTACATCCTGCGCCGCGGCCTGAAGGAGGCGATTGAGCAGAAGGCCGACCTGGTGATCCTCGACATGAAGACCCCCGGCGGCGCGCTGGACGTGACTTTCGAGATCATGGAGGCGCTCGACAAGTTTCCCGGCCAGACAATCACCTATGTGAACACCGAGGCCATCTCGGCCGGGGCCTTCATCTCCGCCATCACGGATGAGATCTATTTCACCCCCGACGGCATCATCGGTGCCGCCGCCCCGGTACTGGCCACCGGCGGTGAGATCGACAAGTCGATGAAGATGAAAATCGTCAGCTACCTGAAGGCCCGGGTGCGCGCGATTTCCGAAGGCAAGGGTTACCGCGGCCAGGTCATCTCCGCGATGATCGACGAGGACTACGAGCTGAAGATCGGCGACACGGTCATCAAGGCGAAGGGCGAGCTGCTCTCCCTGACCGCGAGCGAAGCGAGCAAGACCTACGGTGATCCGGCGCAGCCGCTGCTGGCCGCGGGCATTGCTAGGGACCTGAAGGAACTGCTCACGTCGAAATTCGGCGCCGATGGCTACACGGTCAAATCCCTCGAGGTCACCTGGTCCGAGCAACTCGCCGTCTGGCTCAACGCCATCTCCCCGATCCTCCTCGGGCTCGGCCTGCTGGCGCTCTTCATCGAGTTCAAGACCCCCGGCTTCGGCATCTTCGGCATCTCCGGCATCATTCTCCTCGCCGTCGTGTTTCTGAGCAACTTTGTCGCCGGTCTCTCCGGTCACGAACCCATGCTGGTCTTCGCCCTCGGCGTGCTGCTCTTGGCGGTTGAGATCTTCTTCCTGCCCGGCACGGTGGTCATGGCGCTGCTCGGCATCATACTCATGCTCGGTTCGCTGCTTTGGTCGATGGCTGACATTTGGCCGAATGAACCCCTGGTGTTCTCGGGTGACCTTCTGCTGGTACCCGCCCAGAATCTTCTGCTCGGGTTGGCTTTCGCCGTGGCCTTGTTTGTCATCATCGCCCGCTTTCTGCCGAAAGATTGGATCTGGAACCGCCTCGCCGTCGGCGGCGCAGTGCAGGGCTCCGGCGTGGCTCCCGGGGTGGTGCAGGAATTGCAGTCGCTGGTCGGCCGCGAGGGCGTGGCCGCCACGAGTCTCTTTCCCAGCGGCCAGGTCGAAATCGACGGACGGCGCCTCGAGGCCCGCCTGGAGGTCGGCTTTGCTGAGGCCGGATCGCGGGTGCGCGTCATCCGGCACACGGAATTCAACCTGACCGTGGAGGTAATCAAGCCATGACGACCGTCTTCCTGCTTTTCCTTGTCGGCATCGTGCTCGTGGCGGTGGAAATTCTCGTCCCCGGCGGCCTGCTGGGCCTGGTGGGCGGCCTCTGCCTGCTGGCCGGCGTGGTCGCATCCTTCACCCAGTTCGGCACCGGCGGCGGCGTGGTTGCGACCGTGCTCGCGTTGCTCATCGGCGCCGTGACGATCTACATGGAGTTCGTCATTCTGCCGAAGTCCAGGCTCGCGAAGAAATTCACCATGGCCGAAACCGTCAACGGC
Source organism: Opitutaceae bacterium (assembly GCA_044344065.1). Classification (GTDB taxonomy): domain Bacteria; phylum Verrucomicrobiota; class Verrucomicrobiia; order Opitutales; family Opitutaceae; genus UBA2377. The sequence continues at coordinate 614 of JBIJDP010000260.1, read as the reverse complement.
CGCAGCCAGCCCGCCGTGGCCGACCACGCGGCGGTGATCGGCCGCGAGGTGGTGGCCGTCACGAAGCTCGCCCCCAGCGGCGTCGTCGCCCTGGATGGCCGGCGCTACGAGGCGTACAGCCAGTCGGGCCTCACCGAGGTCGGCGCGCGCCTGAAGGTCGTCGACACCGATAATTTTCGTCTCGTTGTAACACAAATCAAAGAAACCTCATGAACCTGACCCTCATTGCCTTGGTAGTAGCCGCCATCGTCCTATTGGTGATTGGCGCCATCGTTTTCAGCCTGATCGGAGCCTGGGTGAAGGCGCTCTTCAACGGTGCGTCCGTGTCCATGTCCAAGCTCGTGGCACTGAAGCTCGCGAGCATTCCCTACGGTCTGATCGTGGACGCCCGCATCACCGCGGTCCGCGCCGGCATCGATGTCTCGGCCGACCAGATCGCCTCGCATTTCCAGGCCGGCGGCAACGTGGTCCCCACGGTGCAGGCCCTTATCGCCGCGCAGAAGGCCGGCATCAACCTCCCCTGGGACCGCGCCTGCGCCATCGACCTTGCCACGAAGGGTTCCGGCAAGAGCGTCGTTGAGGCCGTGCGCACCTCCGTTGATCCGAAGGTCATC
>JBIJDP010000259.1:0-4638 GCA_044344065.1 Opitutaceae bacterium | reverse complement strand
GGCCGGCACGCAGGACTACCAGAGCAAGCCGTTGGTCCACGGCCGCAGTATCACCGATTCCTGTCTCGCCTGGGAAACCACGCTCCCGATCTTCGCGACGCTGGCCGAAGCGGTGAAGTCGCGGCGGACGAAGAAGTAAATTTGCAAGGCGGGGTTTTCGAACCCTGCCGTCGAGATTTGGCTACAAAGTAGGGCAGGTCTCTGACCAGCCAAGGCAATGTCTCCTGCGCAGTGAGCACAAACAAGGGCGGATCTAAAGACCGGCCCTACCCCATCACCGCCAGCTGCCCGCACCCGGCGGCGATGTCGATGCCGCGGCGCTGGCGTACGGTGCTGGGAAGCTTGAACTCGTGCGCGAGGATGTGCTGGAAATGCCTGGCCGCCGCCGTGTGGGTGGGCGTGCCGGCATAACCGGAGGTCGGGTTGAGCGGGATGAGGTTCACCTGCGCCGGCAGGCCGTGCAGGAGCCGGCCGACGGCGCGGGCGTCCTCGGCCGAGTCGTTTTTCCCCTCGATGAGCGTCCACTCGTAGAAGATGCGCCGGCCGGTGGTTTCGCTGTAGGTGCGGCAGGCGGCCATGAGTTCGTCGAGCGGCCATTTCTTCGCGACCGGCACGAGTGCGGCGCGGCCGGCCTGGGTCGCCGCATGGAGCGAGACCGCGAGGTGCACGGGTCGCTTTTCCTGCGCCAGCCGCAAAATACCGGGGATGACGCCCACGGTGCTGAGCGTGATGCGCTCCGCCCCGAGCGCGAGACCGTTGGGATCGCGCAGGATGTCCACCGCCTTCATCACGGCGTCGTAGTTGTGCAAAGGCTCGCCCATGCCCATCAGCACGACGTTGCGCAACCGCGCGCCGTCCCCCATCGCCTTCGCCGCCGATACTTTGTCACGTAATACGTGACAAAGCGCCTGGGCCGGCTGGCGCAGGGCGCGTTGCACATGCACGGCCTGGGCGACGATCTCGCCGGGGGTGAGATGGCGGGTGTAGCCCATCTGGCCGGTGGCGCAGAAGACGCAGCCCATCGCGCAGCCAACCTGCGAGCTGATGCAGGCCGTGACGCGACCGGTGAAGCGCATGATCACGGTCTCGATCCTGGCCTCGTCAGCGAGCGACAGCAGGTACTTGCGCGTAAATCCATCGCTGGAGTCGGTCTCCATGGCCGTGGGCAGCACGCCGAGCCGGGCTTCCGTGGCCAGCCGGGCGCGGACCTTCGCGGGCAACTCCGGCATGGCGGCGAGGGAATCGACGCACTCCCAATAAAGGTAGTTCCACAGCCGCGCGACGTGCACCGGACTGAATTCCCAGCGCGCGAAGAGCGCGGTGAGTTCCGGACGGGTGAGATCGTAGAGATTGATCGGCGCAGCGGACATGACGAGGGGCATAGGCGCTGTCGCGAGAAAGGACAGGACATTTTAACCAAGGATTACACGGATGCCACGGATTCGGCGGATTTCGCGCTAGGGGATGGCCACAAGAGGAACAGAAGGCTCAAAAGACTGTTTCTCGGGAGCTCACGAACCCGCGCGTCGGGGGGTGACATCCGGGTACAAAAACCAATCGGAAAACGGAAACGGTTCTGCTGAGAGGTGACAGAGTATCCGATTCAATACCTCCGTTTCCTCTGTTTCCTCCTGTAAATTGGATTGGAACCTTATGTGCCTTTTGTGGCCATCTCTCCCGGCTTCATCCGCCAAATCCGTGGCATCCGTGTAATCCGTGGTTACCGGTTCGGACGGTTCGTGGATTGAGGGGTTGTGGTCGGTCGCATACCCGCTTTGCTCGCCCGCATGAAATACCGCGCCCTCGGGCAAAGTGACGTCAAGGTTTCGGAGATCAGCCTCGGCTGCTGGACGATGGGCGGGCTCAACTGGGTCAACGGCACGCCCAACGGCTGGGCGAACGTGAACGAGGACGAGATCACGGCCGCCATCAAGCGCGCGGTGGAGGCCGGGGTTAACCACTTCGACAACGCCGACGTCTACGGCAACGGCAAGGCCGAGCGCATGCTGGCGCGCGTGCTGCAGCGGCTCGGGCTCAAGTCCACCGATTATGTGATCGCGACAAAGGTCGGCCACTTTCCGGGCACGGCGGAGCACGCCTACGATCCGCTGCACATTCGCCACCAATGCGAGCAATCGCTCAGGAATCTGGGCCGCGACTACATTGACCTCTATTATCTGCACCACGGCGACTTCGGGCCGAAGGGCGAATGGCTGCAGGGCGCGGCCGACACCCTCGATGCGCTGGTGCGCGAGGGCAAGGTGCGCCTGAAGGGCCAGAGCGCCTACAGCGAGGCGGACTTCCTGCGCGCGGTGCCGGTGGTGAAACCGATGGTGCTGCAGTCGTGGGCGAGTGCGCTCGCGCGGGATTTCATCAAGCCCGGCGGGGCAGTGCCGCGGCTGCTGGCGGAGCACAAGATGTCCTATGTCGCCTTCAGCCCGCTCGCGCAGGGCCTGCTGCTCGACAAATTTGATCCCGAGAAACCGCCGGCCTTCGAGGAGGGCGATCACCGCAGGAACAGCGGCCGGTTTACCCCGGACAAGTTGCGGGCGCTGAAGCCGAAACTGGCGCAACTCAAGGCGCGCTTCGGGACGACGACCGAGGATTTATCAGCGGTGGCGCAGCGTTACCTGCTCAACCACCCGAACCTGGCCTGCGTCATCCCCGGCTTCCGCAACGAGCGCCAGGTGGCGTGCAATCTCGCGGCGGTCGGGCGCGAACTGGGCGCCGAGGACATGGCGTTCATCGAGCGGACGCTGGCGTGAGGATCATTGGCCGGAGCCGGCGAAAGCGGGCCGCGGTAGGCAGCCCGCTGGCGGGCGCGGGTTGGGCGCGCGTCCGCCGGACTAGCGCGAGCAAGCTCGCGGCCTACAGTTGCGCTTACTTACCGCAGTGACGCCAGTGCGTCCGCGATCGGCACGGTCTGGCGCTGGCGGTCGAGGTAGAAATGGATCTCGGTGTAGCCGACCGACTGCAGCGTGCGCAGGGCGGAGGCATAGCCGTCACCGACCCGACGGGCCACATGGGCGTCGGAGCCGAGCACGACCGGGATGCCGCGCTCGCGCATCATCCGCAGCATCGTCGGGCTCGGGTTGATCTCGGCAATGGCCTTCTGCAGGCCGCTGGTGTTGAGCTCCATCGCCACGCCGGTGGCGGCGATGCGATCGAGCGCCCTCGCGATAAAGGGCTGGATGCGGTTGAAATCCCAGGCGGCCGGCGCCTCGTTTTTCACGAGATCGGGATGCGCGAGGGTGTCGTAAAGCCCGGTCTCAGCGGAATCGGCAAGGTGCTGAAAATAGGTCTGCTGGTATTCAAACCAGTCGCCGCGGAAATAGCGGGCGCGGTATTCGGGCACCTGCATGTGCACGGAACCAAGGACGTGATGCAGCGGATGGCGGGCGTGGAGCTCCTTCAGCCAGGCCTCGGTGCCCGGGAAGTAATCGCTTTCCAGGCCGAGGCGGACATCCACGCGGCCGGCGAATTCCGCGCGCGTGACGCCGATCAGCGCGACGTAGTCCTCATACTGTTCCGGAGCCATGCGTACCGGGGCCGAAATGCCGTCCGGTAGCGGACAGTGGCAGGTGAAGATGATGCCCTTCAGTCCGCGCGCCTCAGCCTGCACCGCATACTCGGCGGGAGTGCCGTGGGCGTGCTTGCAAAGAGTCGTGTGACAGTGGGATTCGTAGAGGAGCGGTGCGGGCACGGGAAATGATCGTACTCGTTCTCGTAATCATTCTCGTTCTCGAAACGCGCACCGCCGGCGCGGGGCCAGCAGCGAGAACGATCAAGAGAACGAAAAGGAGAAAGATTCTTTAGAAGAACGTGTAGTATTGGCCCTTCGCGAGGCGCTGGATCAGGAGCGCGAGTTCCATCGTGTGGTAATCGCCCCACATGGAGGATTCGCCACAGGGGACCTTGCAGCCCTTCGGGATATGATCCCAGCCGTTCGGGCGGTGATACACGCTGTGCAGCAGGAGGCCCTGATGTTTCTTGTCGGTCGAGAGATAGGGCTCGGCGAAGAGCGTGTTGGCGATGGTGAGACCGGCCTGAAAATACTTCTGGCCGGCCGCCTTGTCGCCGTTGGCCGCGAGGTAGTTGCCGAGGCGGATGAGGCCCTGCGCCGCGATCGCGGCGGCGGAACTGTCCACTGGCTCATGGTCGTTGTAGGGATCGGCCTTCTTCTTCGTGAAGTCGCCAAGCTTGTGCGTGTTGAGCGCGCAGCTGTCCCAGTAGGTCACGCCATCGAGGGCGGAGTAGCCGTCGATGTAGTAATCGCTGGCGGCGCGGGCGGTCTCGAGGAAGAGGTTGGTGACGGCGCGACGGCCGCCGACGGCGTCGAGGTCGGCGCCCTTCACGGTCTCGAGGAATTCGAGCTGCTCGGCATAGCCGCAGATGATCCAGGCCGCGCCGCGGGTCCAGGTGGTGAAGGCGGAATAGCCCTGCTGCGTGCTCGGGCAGCGGAACTGGCCGTCGTTGCGGTTGAAGATGGACTCGTGGGCGACGCGGCCGCGAACGTCGTAGCTGTCCCGGCCCTGGCCGAAGAAGACGTTGAAGCGCGCGGTGGTGGCGGCGTGCTCGATGGCGCGGTGCAGGAGGTTGATGGGCTTGTCACCCTCGCCCATCAGCACGTGGCCGAGT
>JBIJDP010000489.1:0-3064 GCA_044344065.1 Opitutaceae bacterium | reverse complement strand
CAGCCTCCATGCCTATGTCTACTGGTTCCTGCTCGGGCTGGTCCTGTTCTGGGCGTATGCCGCCGGCGTCTTCTAATTTGCAATGAGCCAACTGCCTTTCGATCCCCTGCTCGTCGCCATCGCGGCGCCCCTTCTGGTGGCGCTCGCCATCGCGCTCGGGCTGCCCAAGCGGTATTCGGTCAAGCTCGCCTACGCCGGCTTCGCCATTCCGGCGCTGTTCGCCCTGCATTGCTGGTACCACTTCCCGGCCGGCCTCGGCGCGGACTACGCCTTCGCCACGAACTACTCCACCGGCCTCGACGTGCTCGGCATCAGCCTGAAGCTCGGCCTCAACGGCATCTCGCTCCCGCTCTTCGTGCTGGCCGGCCTCGTCGGCCTGGCGGCCGGGCTCTACGCCATCCAGTCGCAGGCCGAGCGCCTCAAGCTCTACCTCATGCTGCTCCTCATCATGCAGGGCGGCTTGATGGGCGTGTTCGCCTCGGTGGACATCTTCTTCTTCTATTTCTTCCACGAACTCGCGCTCATCCCGACCTTCATCATGGTCGGCGTCTGGGGCGGACGCGACCGCAACTATGCGGCCATGAAGCTGACCATCTACCTCACGGTCGGCGCGATGCTCTCGCTGCTCGGCCTGATCGCGATCTACGTGAAGAGCGGGGCCAACAGCTTTGATCTTGTCACCCTGCGCCACGCCCTGACCGCGGCGCCGCTGGAGGGCAGCCTGCAGAAATACCTCTTCGGCCTGCTCATGTTCGGCTTCGGCATCCTCGTCTCACTCTGGCCGCTGCACACCTGGGCGCCCCTCGGTTACGGCGCCGCGCCGAGTTCCGCCGCGATGCTGCACGCCGGCGTGCTGAAGAAGTTCGGCCTTTACGGCCTGATCCAGATCGCGCTCCCGCTGCTGCCGCTGGGCGCCACCCAGTGGACCACCGTCCTCGCGGGCCTCGCGGTCTTCGGCAACATCCTGATCGTCGGCTTCATCACCATGGCGCAGCGCGACCTCAAGCAGATGATCGGCTACAGCTCCGTGATGCACATGGGCTACGCCTTCCTCGGCCTGGCCTGCCTCTCGAGCCTCGGGGCCGGCGGCGTGGTCCTGATGATGGTCGCGCACGGCCTTTCCGTGGCGCTCCTCTTCCTGCTCACGACCAGCATCCATCACCGCACGCACACCTTCGACATGAATGAGATGGGCGGACTCGCACAGAAGACCCCCGTCCTCGCCGCCTTCTTTGTGACCGCCACGCTCGCGAGCATCGGCCTCCCCGGCTTTGCCAACTTCTGGGGCGAACTCACCATCTTCGTCGCCGCCTGGACCTATTCGAAGGCTCTCACCGCCTGCGCCGTCACCGGCATCATCATCTCGGCCGTTTACGGCCTGCGTTCCGCCGCCCGGGTCTTCTTTGGTCCGGCGACCGAGGAACTCAACCGCGTGACCGCCGCGCACCCGCCGTCCGACCTGCGCTGGAGCGAGAAAATTCCCGCGATCATCCTCCTCGCCGCGCTGCTCTTCATCGGCTTCTGGCCGAAATCACTCTCCACGCCGCTCAATGCCGCGCTGCATCCCGCCTGGCCTGCGCCGGGTGCGCTGCCGCTGCAGACGAACTCCGGCAAGTAAGCCCTGAACGCCATGACTCCCGAACTTCTCCAGGCCACCGCCGCCGCCGCGTCCAACCAGTGGTCCGCGATCTATCCCGAGATGGCGCTCGGCGGCCTCGCGCTGCTCCTTCTCGTGCTTGAGATCGTGCTCCCGAAATCCGCGCACGACCGCATTCCGGTCATCTCCGTCCTCGGCCAGATTGTGATTATCGGCTTCCTGCTGGCCAACATCACGCCCGCCGGCCTGGAACGCGACACCTTCAACGGCCTCCTGCATCACTCCCGCGACGGCCAGTTCCTCCGCGTCTTCTTCCTCGTCTGTTCGATCGTCGTCTGCGTGCTGGGCCGGGTCGCCCTCGCGAAGCAGGCGATGCCCAAGGTCGAGTTCTTCCACATCGTCCTCGTGGTCACCGCGGCGATGATGCTCCTCGCGCAGAGCAACCACTTCGTGATGCTCTTCGTCGCGCTCGAGACCGTCACGGTCGGCTTCTATATCCTCGTCAGCTACGTCCGGACCAACCCGCTGAGCCTCGAGGCCGGCCTGAAGTACCTGATCATGGGCGCGCTCAGTTCGGCGCTCCTGCTCTTCGGCATCGTGCTCCTCTACGGTGTGGCCGGCAACCCGGCGCTGCCCGGACACACGGCGCAGGCGATGAACTTCGACGCCCTGCGCGCCTTCCTCGCGGCCAATCCCGACCACTTCCTCGCCCGCGCCGGCATCGTCCTCGTGCTCGCCGGCGTCGCGTTCAAGGTCGGCGCCTTCCCGTTCCAGATCTGGGTGCCCGACGTCTACCAGGGTGCGCCCACGCCCGTGACCGCATTTCTTGCCGTCGGCTCCAAGGCCGCCGGTTTCGCGGTGCTCCTGGTGCTGGTGCTCAAGGCCTTTGCGCCCTACGCAGCCCTGACCACTTCGGTGCTCGTCGTCCTCGCCGTCGCGACCATCCTCTTCGGCAACATCGCCGCGCTGACCCAAAGCAACGTGAAGCGCCTCATCGGCCTTTCCGGCGTTGCACACGCGGGCTTCCTGCTGCTCGGCGTGCTGGCCGCGCTGGCGACGCCGCTCGCCCTTGGCGCCGTGTACTTTTACCTCGCGGCCTACCTGCTGGCGACGCTCGCGGTGTTCGGCGTGATGACCCATGTGGCCGGGCCGAACGACCCCGATCAGGAGCTCGAGCACTACGCCGGCCTGGCCCGGGACAATCCCTTCCTCGCCACCGTGCTGGCCGTCGGGCTCGGCTCGCTGGCGGGCATCCCGCCGCTGGCTGGCTTCATGGGCAAGCTCTTCATCTTCATCGCCGCCTTCAAGGCCGGCCTCTACCCGCTGCTGGCCGTCGCCATCGTCGGCGTGGTCATCTCGATCTATTACTACTTCGGCTGGATCAAGGCTGCGTTCTTCGAGAATGGCCGCGCCCCGCTGCCGGAAGGCGAGGCCGGCAGCCGTCCCGCCCGCACCTTTGTGTCGTGG
>JBIJDP010000257.1:0-4677 GCA_044344065.1 Opitutaceae bacterium | reverse complement strand
CTGCCCACCAGGGGTGCGCAGGTGGAGGTTATTTCCGCCAAAGACGGCAGTCAGGCCCTGAGTCTGGTCGTTCCGGTGGAGCAACTGGACCGGAATGTCTGGCAGCCCATCGAATTCCTGCTGGCGGTGGATGCGGCCGGCCTGATCGGACCGCCGGTCCTCATGGCCCAGTCCAGCGACGAGCTATCGAACAGGTTTTTTCAGGATTTGCTGGTAAAGGGCCTGCGTTTGGGTGAGCGTCTGCCCCCTGGAGTTTACCAAGTTTGCGTCGGGCCGTAGTTATTTCGGATAAATGCGCAAATTTGCAGTTGACGGGGAAAAATGCGCCCTTCACTTTCTCACCTCTTTCCCGTTTTTTGGCACTCCCTTGGTCTGCCCAGATAGCTCAGTTGGCAGAGCACGTCCTTGGTAAGGACGAGGTCGCCGGTTCAAATCCGGTTCTGGGCTCCATTGCCTAAAAAACACGTCGCATGGCTTCTAAGACGTTAAACCAGAGGTCACTTTACAACCAACCCAAACATCCGTCCTCATCATGGCTAAAGCCACATTCGAACGCAAAAAACCGCACGTAAACGTCGGCACAATCGGCCACGTTGACCACGGTAAAACCACGCTGACGACCGCGATCCTTGCGGTCCAAGCGCGCAAGGGCCTCGCCGAGGTCAAGAGCTACGCGGATATCGCGAAGGGTGGCACAGTGCGCGATGCTTCCAAGATCGTGACGATCTCCGTCTCGCACGTGGAGTACGAGTCCGACAAGCGCCATTACGCCCACGTCGACTGCCCCGGGCACGCCGACTTCGTCAAGAACATGATCACTGGCGCGGCGCAGATGGACGGCGCCATTTTGGTGGTCTCCGCGGCTGACGGCCCGATGCCCCAGACCCGTGAGCACATCCTCCTCGCCCGCCAGGTCGGCGTGCCGAAGATCGTGGTCTTCCTCAACAAGGTCGACCTCATCGACGACGCCGAGCTCCTCGACCTCGTCGAGATGGAAATCCGCGAACTGCTCACCAAGTACCAGTTCGATGGCGACAAGGCCACGATCATCCGCGGTTCCGCCACGGCGGCCCTCGAGAGCAAGCCGGAAGGCGAGAAGGCCATCACTGACCTGATGACCGCGATCGACACCGACATTCCCGAGCCCCAGCGCGAGATGGACAAGCCCTTCCTGATGTCCGTCGAGGACGTCTTCTCGATCACCGGCCGCGGCACCGTCGCGACCGGCCGTATCGAGCGCGGCGTCGTCAAGGTCAACGACTCAGTCGAGATCGTCGGCCTCCGCGACACCACGACCTCCGTCGTGACCGGCATTGAAATGTTCCGCAAGCTGCTGGACAGCGGCCAGGCCGGTGACAACGTCGGCATCCTCCTGCGTGGCATTGAAAAAGACGGCGTCGAGCGCGGCCAGGTTCTCGCCGCTCCGAAGTCGATCACGCCGCACAAGAAGGCCAAGGCCGAGATTTACTGTCTCTCCAAGGAAGAGGGCGGCCGTCACACCCCGTTCTTCAACGGTTACCGTCCGCAGTTCTACTTCCGCACGACGGACGTCACGGGCGTGGTGACCCTGCCCAAGGGCGTCGAGATGATCATGCCCGGTGACAACATCGCCGTGGAAATCGATCTCATCGTTCCCATCGCAATGGAGAAGACCCAGAAGTTCGCCATCCGCGAGGGTGGTCGCACCATCGGGGCGGGCCGTATCACCGAGATCATCGAGTAATCCTGCCCATCAAACGTTTAAACCAACCCGCCGAGGCTTCGTTTCCGGAGCCTCGGCTGCGTTGTCTAAAAGCCCATTACACAGGCGTGTAGCTCAATTGGTAGAGTAGCGGTCTCCAAAACCGTTGGTTGGGGGTTCGATTCCCTCCGCGCCTGCCAAATTTAAGTTCATGAAAAACCCGTTCCGCAGCACCCGTATTTTCTTCGGTGAAATGGTTGGCGAGCTTCAGAAAGCCGCCTGGCCGACCAGGTCCGAACTGCGCGACTCCACCATCGTGGTGCTGGTTGCGGCGGTCATCCTGGGAGTTTTCACAAGCATCAGCGACTTTTCACTCTATCAGTTCGTGGATCTCTTCACGAAGCTGGTCAGCTAAACGTGCCCGCCATGTCCAACCCAACGACAGCGCCCGCGGGGGCCCAATGGTTCGCCTTGCACACCCTCTCCGGCCAGGAGAACAAGGTTAAGGCCTACATCGAGAAATTCAAGAAGGTCGAGGAACTGGACGACTCCATCTTCGAGGTGCTGTTGCCGACCGAGGTTGTTTCCGAGGTCAAGAACGGGAAAAAATCCACCAAGACCCGCAAGCTCTATCCGGGCTACGTTTTCATCCAGATGTGCCTCTACGGTGAGGACAAGAAGGTCATCAACAAGCCTTGGTATTTCGTCAAGGAGGTCGCCGGCGTGATCGGGTTTGTCGGCGGCGATGCCCCCGCAGCCCTGCGCCAGTCCGAGATCGACGAGATCCGCGCCCGCATCGAGGCCGCCAACGGCAAGGAAGTGCCGAAGGTGCAGTATGCCGTAGGCGAGGAAGTCAAGATCACCGACGGCGCCTTCACCAATCTCACCGGCCGCATCGACGAGATCGATCCCGACCGTGGCAAGCTCAAGATTTCCGTTTCCATTTTCGGCCGGTTCACCCCGGTCGAGCTCGAATACTGGCAGGTGCAACGCATCACCGAGTGACGCGACGCCCTCTTTGCCACCGCCGACGTTCGACAAACGCATCCTAAACACCCGCCACCTCCACTCACATGGCCAAGAAGATCCAAGGTTATATCCGCCTTCAACTGCCTGCCGGCGCCGCGAATCCCGCGCCCCCGGTCGGCCCTGCGCTCGGTGCCCAGGGCGTCAACATCATGGCGTTCTGCAAAGAGTTCAACGCCAAGACCAAGGACCAGAACGGCATGATCCTGCCGGTTGTCATCACGGTCTTTTCCGACAAGAGCTTCACCTTCATCCTCAAGTCGCCGCCGGCTTCCGTGCTGCTCAAGAAGGCCGCCAACATCGCCTCCGGTTCGGCCAAGCCCAACCAGGACAAGGTCGGCAAGGTCACCAAGAAGCAGCTCGCCGAGATCTGGAAGCTCAAGAAGGCCGACATGAACGCCAAGGATGAGGCCGCCGGCATCAAGATCATCGCCGGTACCGCCCGCAACATGGGCATCGACGTCATCGATTAATTTCGTCCGCAAAACCAACAACTCACCGCGGGAGTCCAACCGGACGTTCGCACCGCAAGGAGTCATCAATGCCCAACAAACACAGCAAACGTTACACCAGCGCCGTCAAGGTGGCTGATCTCACCAAGGAGTACCCGCTGCAGGAAGCGGTGGATGTCCTCGCCAAATTCCCGAAGGCGAAGTTCGATGAGACCGTCGAGCTTTCTTTCCGGTTGGGCGTCGACGCCACTTCCGGCGAGCAGAATGTCCGCGGTACCACGCCCCTGCCGAACGGCTCGGGCAAGAAGGTCCGCATCGTGGTCTTCACCGACAATCCGAAGGCCGCCCTGGATGCCGGTGCCGACCATGCCGGTCTGCAGGACATCATGGCCAAGATCACCGAGGGCTGGCTCGACTTCGACGTCGCGATCGCGACGACCGAGGCGATGAAATCCGTCCGTACGCTCGCCCGGGTGCTGGGTCCCAAGGGCCTCATGCCCAATCCCAAGAGCGGCACCGTGACCGACGACATTCCCGCCGGCATCAAGGCCGTCAAGGCAGGCCGCGTCGAGTTCAAGATGGACAAGACCGCCAACATCGGTGTCGGCGTCGGCAAGCGTTCGTTCACCAATGCCCAGATCCTTGAGAACGTGCACGCGGTCATCGAGGCCGTCGGCAAGGCCAAGCCCGCGACCTTCAAGGGCGGCCAGTTCATCAAGTCCATTTCCGTCTCGTCGAGCATGAGCCCGGGTGTGCGCATCGCCGCCACCGAGTTCAGCAAATACTAAGGAGCCACGACCATGAGAGCTGAAAAAAATTATCTGATCACCGAAGTCGAGACGCACCTCAAGAAGTCCGACTACGTCATCCTCGCCAATTTCACCAAGGTCAGCGTGGCCGACGTCGCCGAGCTGCGGAAGCGCCTCGATGTTGAGAAGGCCGAGTTCCATGTGGTGAAGAACAGTTCGCTCCGCGTCGCGGCCAAGGCCCTCGGCCTGCCCGAATTCGAGAGCGCACTCACCGGCCCCACGGCCGTGGTGGTGGGCGGCAAGAATTCCGCCGGCGTCGCCAAGATCCTCAAGAAATTCTGCGAGGAAAAGCAGAAGCTCGAGGTGAAGATCGGCGTGATGGAGAAGAAACTCATCAGCGCCGCCGACCTGGCCAAGATTGCCGACCTGCCCTCCTTCGAGGCGCTGCGGTCGCAATTGCTCGGCCTGTTCATGCAAAACGCCGCGGCCTTCGTCCGCGTGCTCGACGCCAAGGTCAAGAAGGAGCAGCCCGCTGCTCCGGCCGCCTAATCCGTTTCACTTTAACCAACCAGTAAATTTTCCGGCGCAAGCCGGGGAAGCCAAATCCCAGGAGGCCGGCTAGGGGATACGTCTCTTAAACGCGTTTCACTCCCGAAACCGCTAGTCCGCCCAAGGAAAGACAACATGAGCAACATCACCAAAGACCAAGTCATCGAGTGGCTGTCCAGCCAGTCGGTCATCGATCTCGCCGCCCTCGTCAAGGATCTCG
>JBIJDP010000256.1:0-4679 GCA_044344065.1 Opitutaceae bacterium | reverse complement strand
ATGGTAGTCGACGTACCGGCTGGCATGAATACAGTATCCGGTTTATATGGCTTTCCTCCGGATGCTTACGAGGGCGATGGCGGCACCGACGGATCAATTTTTCGCATCGTGTGGACCGACGGCAGACAACGGATCGAGTTGTCCAGACGGCATCTCAATCCCGGGCGCTCCCCGGACGACCGAGGACTCCAGTCCTATCAACTCGATCTGCCTCATCCCCAGCCCAAGGCCCGCGTGCGCCTGATTTTCGAAACCGAGCCGGTCGGATCCACCGTCAAGGACTGGACCTGCTGGAGCCAGCCCACCTTCCGTCCCTGAACGGTCATGGCGCCCTCCCCGGCAAACTCCTCCCGCTGGCTCCTCCCAGCCATCGCCCTGGCCCTGGTGGCGGCTACAGTGTGGCTGCGCGCGCCCACGTTCGGTTTCAAGACCTGGAATGTCGATGAAGCCATCCATGCCGCGGTTGCCCGCACCCTGTTGGATGGCGGCGTTCTGTATCGCGATGCCGTCGACCAGCGGACCCCGCTGACCTACGGCGTCATGACGGCGATCTTTGCCGTCGCCGGTGAAAACAATTTTTACGCCGTGCACGTTGCCGTCGCGCTGGTCATCGCGGCCACCGCCTGGCTGCTGCTGCTCGTGGCGCGACGCATGGGCGGGCTGACCTCCGGCCTGTGGGCCGCCGTCCTGTACATCATTCTGGCGGGTGGGCTTTTCTACCAAGGCGATGCCAATGCGTTTGTCACCGAATGGTTCGTGGCCTTTTTCACCAGCGCGGCTGCCTGGATCTTCTGGGCTGCCTCCGGCACGCCGGGTTGGCGGCGGCTGGTCTGCACCGGAGCCGCCTTCTCGCTCGCCGGTCTCTCGAAGCAGCCCGGAGCAATCGATCTCGCCGCCCCGGGACTGACCCTCGCCTATCTCGCCGCGCGGGATGCAACTCCGGACTGGCGCCAGTTGTGGCGGCAATGGTCGGGGCTGATCCTCGGGTTCATCGCCGTGCTGGCAGCGGTGCTGGCGTACTACGCGCTGCGCGGCGCCTTCCACGACTTCATTTTCTACACCTGGACCTACAACCTGCGATTCTACGGACCCGAGGTCGGCTGGACTGATCGCATGTCGTCTGCCGGAGTGCCGTTCCGGCTGCTGGTCACCTACTCCCCACTGCTTTTAGTCGTCCTGGTCGCCGCTGCCTGCATCTTCCTGTATAAAATCGTCCAGCGGCAGCCAACGACCGGAGAAGCGACAGACAATCCTGCCCGCGTTTACATCTTTATCTGGGCCTTGAGTTCACTCATCGGCGCCGCCTCGGGTGGCCGCGGCTTTGATCACTACAGCATCCAATTCCTTCCTCCTCTCTGCCTCGGCATCGCCTGGTTGCTGGGCCGCCTGACCGAGGGCGTGATTCGGGGTTCCTACCGCCTCCCCGGCCGGCTGATCGCATCGGTGGTTTTGCTCTTGGTTGCCGCCGGACTTGTCCCCGGGACGTTCACCGCGCGCCTGCGCACCCTGCCGGTGGATCCTTCGCGGCGGGTCGCACAGTTCATGGCCGAGCGCAGCGCGCCAAACGAATCCATCTTCGTCTGGGGTTATCATCCCGACCTCTACGTCTTTGCCAATCGCAAGCCCGCCTCCCGCTTCGTCTATGCCTCTTTCCTCACCGGGCTGATCCCCTGGACCAATTGCGCCCCCTACCGGGCCACGGACTATACCATTGTGCCGGGCGCGATGGAAACCCTGCTGCGCGAACTCGAGGCCAACCGACCCGTGTTCTTCGTCGATTGCAGCGTCGGTCCGAACCGCCACTGGGACAAATATCCCCTTGAGAAATTCCCGCCATTGTCGGCTTTCGTTCGCGAACGTTACCTGCGGATCGAGTCGGGGCAGTTCCTGCCCCAAGGATTTGCCTTGTATGCCCTGAAGGATGCCTACCGCCCGACCCGGCCGCCGTTGCCCGCCGCCGCCCTTGCTTCAACCCGGGCGGGTGGAGTGGATATTTTTGCGGTGCATCACGCCGAGACCCGATCGGTCCGGATCAACGTCGGCGCCCGTGATTCAGCCGGAAAGCTCCATCACGTTGAGCTCAGCCTGGACGGCCAGCCGCTCGACTCCGTCACCCTCTCGCCGGGCGAGGGACTGAGTGTCGATTTCGAGGTGAATCTGGAGCCGGGCAGCGGCGTGCATCGTCTCCGAGCCCGGGCCGTCTGCACCGACGGAATCGGCTACGAAAGCCCCGTGCATGAATTGGACTCAAACCGGAGCCTGCTGCCGGCCCGTGAGCTGGCCGCCTTCAAACTCATGGAGTACCGGGGCCGGCTCATTCCGCTGGAGGGCTCCGCACCTTACGGCGCTTCGGCCGCCCTGGAGGACGGGCGCATGATCTATTTTGCCCATGCCCCGTCGCGGCTGCTCTATGAATTGCCCGCCGGGGCCTGCGTCCTCCGCGGCGGGATGGGTTTCCGGCCCGGGGCCTTTGCCGCCGACAACCATGGTCCGACCGATGGCGCCGAGTTCCGGGTGGACTTGCTCACGGCGGCCGGCGAGCGGGTTAACCTCCATCGCCGACTCTTCCAGCCGGTGCAAAACCCGGCGGATCGAATCATCGTCCCCTTCCACATCGACCTCCCTCCCGGCACCCAGCGCCGGATCGAACTGGTCATCGATCCCGGCCCCGGGGGCAATGCCGCGAGCGACTGGACGTTTTGGTCTGACCTCACCCTTGAAAATTGCCGCTAGACGCCGAACCACCGCAACTTATCGTCTTCCCTTCCATGAGTAAGCCGGATCAAGCCACACTACCGACTCCCTCTGCCGCCGATTGGGCGGCGCGCATCCTGTTTTTCATCCTGATGGCGCTGACCATGTTCGCCCTGCCGCTGGCCCCCGCCAACGAACTGGATGCCTCGTGGCGCATGGCCTTGTCCAAGTTTTTCAAGGATGGCCTGCAATTCGGCACCGAGGTTGTGTTCACCTACGGACCGCTCGGTTTTCTCATGGGCAAGACCTACAGCGGCCTGCATTACCACGCCCTCCTGGCCTGGCAGGGCGTGCAGGCGCTGGTCTTCACCCTGCTGATTTTCCGCCAGGGTCTCCGGCTCAGGGGCTACGGTCGCTATGCCTACTTCGTCTTCTTTTTTCTACTGGGCGTGGCCTATGAGGATGCCCTGCACCAGATGGTGATCGCGATCGCCGGTTTTGAACTGCTCCGGTGCTCCCGGGATGATCGCCGGTTGGCGCCGGCCCTCCTGGGCGTCCTGCTGGGGGGATTGGGCCTGTTCAAGTTCACCAACCTCATGATCGGCATGATCTTCGTCCTTTGCACGACCGGGCTGCTGCTCTGGCGCCGGCAAAAGGGCGCGGCCACCTGGCTCTTCGGCTGGTTTGCCGGCACTTTCCTCGTGGGTTGGATCCTGTGCGGGCAGAACCTGCTCAACCTTCCGGCCTACTTCTACAATTCGTGGGAAATCAGCCAGGGCTACCAGGAAACCATGGGGATCCCGACGCCACCTGAGGGTCTGCGCCTCGGGTTGATCGCCCTGGGCCTCATCATCACCTACACCCTGATCTTCCTCATCTCCCTGCCGGACCGCGCCCGGGCCGTCGCCACCACCCTGGCCCTCGGGGCCTACGTCTTCCTCAACTGGAAACACGGCTTCGTCCGCGCCGATGGACACATGATCGGCTTCTTCTTTGCCGTGCTGATGCCGGCGACCGCGTATCCCATGCTCCTGGATGACGCTGGACGATTCCGCCGGACCCAATCCGTTGTGCTTGTCATTTTGGTGCTCGTTGCGGTTGGCGGCGTCGGCAACGCCATTCCCGGCTTGGTTCGCGGCATCCTCAGCAACGCGCAGGAGCGGTGCTTCAACAACGTGGCCAACCTGATCCATCCCGATGAGATGCGGGCGCGTTACCAGCAAATGCTCGCGGCCGACCGCGCCTATTTCGACATGCCCCAGACCAGGCAGGTGGTGGGCCAGGCTTCCCTGGATGTGCTCGGCTACGAGCAGGCCATCGCGATCTACAACCAGTTCAATTACCAGCCGCGCCCGGTGCTGCAAAGCTACTCGGCCTACCGCCCCCACCTGAGCCGTCTCAATGTTGAACACTACGCCTCGGACCGCGCCCCCCAGTATGTCCTGCTCAAGCTGCACACGATCGACCGCCGCCTGTCCGTCTTTGACGATTCCGAGGTGCTGTCGCTGCTGGTGCACCGCTACGAGTACGTGCACTCGGAAAAGGGTTTCCAACTCTGGCGGCGCAAACCCGGGACGTTCGATCTGGCGGCCATCGCTCCCTATCTCCTGCGCAAGGTTTCCCTGGCGTTGGGCCAGCCGTTCGAGGCCGAGGAGTTCTCCGACCGCCCCCTCTGGGTGAAGATCGACGTTCGCCCGTCCCTGCTCGGCCGGTTGCGCGGCTTCTTCTACAAGCTGCCCATTGTCATCCTGCGGCTGCAAAACACCCAGGGCACGACGACCGAATACCGCCTGCCCCTGCCCATGGGGCGCACCGGGTTCATCATCAATCCCATCGTGGAGGACATCACCAGCTACATGCAGTTCGCCGGGGGCAAGCCCGACCGGCTGCTGCATTCCCTGAAGGTGGTGATCGCCCCCGAGGAATGGATCTACTTTGCGGACGAATACACCGTCACCCTGTCAGCCCTGCCGCACTCGACGGCC
>JBIJDP010000255.1:0-4682 GCA_044344065.1 Opitutaceae bacterium | reverse complement strand
CCACGGCGACGGCGACCTCGACGGCCTTGGCCACGGTCGGGCCCCAGGTGAACGGGGCGTGGCGGTTGACAAGCACGCCGGGGCAATCGAGGGGATCGAGCCGGCTGCGCTTGAAGCCTTCGACGATCACCTCGCCGGTGTTCCATTCGTAGGCGTCGGCGATCTCGGCCTTGGTCATCCGCCGGGTGACCGGGATGTTGCCGTTGAAATAGTCGGCATGCGTCGTGCCGAAGATCGGAATGGTGCGGCCGGCCTGGGCAAAGGCCGTCGCGTGCGAGCTGTGCGTATGGACCACGCCGCCGATGGCTTTGAACGCGAGGAATAGCCGGCGGTGCGTGGGCGTGTCGGAGGAGGGGTTGAGCTTCCCTTCGACGATCCGGCCGTCGAGATCGACGAGCACCATGTCGGCCGGTTTTAGCGCCTCATACGCAACGCCGCTGGGCTTGATCGCGAAAATGCCCCTAGTGCGGTCGAGCGCGCTCGCGTTGCCGAAGGTAAGGTTGATGAGCCCGTGGCGGGGCAGGGCGAGGTTGGCCTCGTAGGCTTCGCGTTTGAGTTCGGTGAGCATGGGGGGAAGTAGTAGCGAGTAGCGGGTAGTGGGTAGCGAGTAGAAGTTGGCTGTGGCTACGAGCGTGAGCGAGTGGCCGAATGGATGCTCGCTACCCGCTACTCACTACTCGCTACTGTCATCCAAGGTCCAGCTTCGTCGGCCGGGTCAGCTCCGCTGCTTCATGCGGTCGAGCATCACGGCGCCGAGGAGGATGCAGCCGCGGGCGACGTACTGGTAGAAGGGCGGGATGTTGAGCAGGTTCATGGCGTTCTGGACGAGGCCCATGATGAGCACGCCGGCGATGACGAACCCGATGCGGGCGACGCCGCCGCTCAGCGAGACGCCGCCGAGGACACAGGCGGAAATCACCTCGAGTTCGAAGCCCTGCGAGGTGTTGGGCTGGCCGCTGGTCATGCGGGCGGCGAGGACGAGGCCGGCAAACGCGGCCACGAGGCCCTGCAGGGTGAAGATGACCACCTTCACCCAGACCACGGGTACGCCGGCGAGGTGGGCCGCCTCCTTGTTGCCGCCGATGGCGAGGGCGTTGCGGCCGAAAACGGTCAGGTTGAGCAGCACCCCAAAGGCGAGGAAGCAGGCGATGGTCAGCCACACCGGCACGGGCACGCCAAGCCAGGCCGTGTTGCCGAGGGCAAAGAAGCCGTCCGTGCGGATGCCGACCGCCCGGCCATCGGACACGATGAAGCCGAGGCCGCGCACGATCTGCATCGTGGCGAGGGTGGTGATGAGGGCGTTGATGCCGAGGCGGGCGACGAACAGGCCGTTGACGAGGCCGATGAGCGCGCCGCTGGCGAGGGCTGCGGCGATCCCGGCGCCGACGCTGCCGGTGGCGTTCATCACCGTGCCACCGAGAACGCCGGCGAAGGCCACGACCGAGCCGACGGAGAGGTCGAAGTCCCCCGCGGCGAGGCAGAACATCATCGTGCAGGCGACCATGCCAATGGTGGACACGGCGAGGGCGAGGCCGCGCAGGTTCGTGGCGGTGAGAAAATTGTCCACGCCGAGCGAGCAAACAAGAAAGAGTCCGGCGAGGACGAGCAGCATGCCGGTTGAGTCCCACAGGCGGGCAATGGCAGACCGGGTCGGGAGGGGAGGTGAACTCATGGAAAAAGGGGTAAACGAATTATGAATGAATGCCTGGGCCTGTTGCAGGGGCGCACCTTGTGTGCGCCCGTGAACGCTTCATACGCAAAGTGCCTTCAAAAGGGCGCGGTCGGGCTGCGCCCCTACTGATGGTCGAATGGCAGGCGATACGTTGCATGAGGCAATCACGCCGCGGCCGTCGGCAGGGCGGCGTGGAGCACGGCCTCGGGGGTGGCCTGCTCGCGGGTAAACTCGGCCGCCAGTGCGCCTTCGCGCATGACGAAGACCCGGTCGGCGATGCCGAGCACCTCGGGCAGCTCGCTCGACACGATGACGACGCTGGCGCCGGCGGTGGCGAGTTCGCGGATGAGCGCGTAGATTTCGCTCTTGGCGCCGATGTCGATGCCGCGGGTCGGCTCGTCGAGCACCACGACGCGAACCGGTTCCGAAAGCCACCGCGCCAGGATCGCCTTCTGTTGGTTGCCGCCGGAGAGCAGGCCGATCGGGGTCGACGGCGAGGCGGTGCGCACGCCCAGCCGGGTGATCTGCGCGGTCGCATTGGTCCGCTCCCAGCCGGAGTCGAGCAGGAGGCCGCCGCGCAGGTGATTGCGCCGGGCGCTCAGGTTGATGTTCTCCGCCACCGAGCGGACCGCAATGATGCCCTCCTTCTTGCGATCCTCGGGGCAGAAGACGATGCCGTCGCGGATGGCGGCGCGGGGCGAGCCGCCTTGTACCGCCGTGCCGTGCACGATGACCTCGCCCGCGGTTGGCGGCACCGCGCCGCAGAGCAGCCGCATGAGTTCCGTGCGCCCGGCGCCGACCAGCCCGAAGAAACCGGCGATCTCGCCGCGGGCCACGCTGAACGAGACCGGCGTGCGCAGGCCCGGACCCTCAAGGTGGTGGACCTCTAGGCCCTGGGGCGCGTGGGGTCGCGGCTGGTAATTGTAGATGTTCGTCAGCTCGCGACCGACCATGCTGCGCACCAGCGTGTCGCGCGTGACGTTGGCCAGAGTCCCGTGGGTGACCACATGCCGGCCGTCGCGCAGCACCGTGGCGGCGTCGCAGATTTCGAAGACCTCGTCCATCCGGTGCGTGACGTAGAGGATGGCGTGGCCGCGGTCGCGCAGGTCGCGGATGATGGCGAAGAGCCGGCGCGTTTCCGTCTCGGACAGGCTGCTCGTGGGTTCGTCGAAGGCCACCAGGCGGGCGCCGCGCCCGAGGGCCTTGGCGATCTCGACCATCTGGCGCTGCGCGAGGGGCAACCGCCCGAGCCGCGCGTCGGGGTCAACGTCCTCGCCGACCAATTGCAGCAGGCGCGAGGCCTCGGCGCGCAGGGCGGCCCGATCGAGCCAGGCGCCGCGCCGCGGATAGCGACCGAGGAGGAGATTCTCCGCCACCGTCATTTCGGCCACGAGGTGCAGTTCCTGGTAGATGACCGCGACCCCGGCGGCGATGGCCGCGGCGGTGGAGGGGAAGACGGTCTGTTCGCCTCGCAGTTGCAGATGACCCGCGGTCGGCTGGTAGGCGCCGCTCAGAATTTTCAGCAGGGTGGATTTGCCTGCGCCGTTTTCACCCATCAGGGCGTGGACGCTCCCGGCGCGCACGCCGAACGATACATTATCGAGGGCCCGCACGCCGGGAAACTCCATCGTGAGCCTGTCGAAACCAAGCACCGGAGCGGAGGTGGGATCGGGCATGGGGTGATTTCGGACGATGTCCGCGGTGGTAGGTCAGCGCGCTTGCGCGCGCCCGATCCGCGCCGGCAAGCGGGCTGGCCTGCAAATGGAAAACACAAAAGCCATCGGCGGGTTCTACAATATCCCTTCGATCTGCAGCACCGCCTCGAAATTCTCCCGGGTGATCAACCGGCCGTCGGTGCGCGTGTCGAGCGGGGGTTCCTTGCCCTCGGTCACCCAGAGGTAGAGCATCTCCGAGGTGAGAAACCCTTCCTGGGGCGCGGAGGCGTAAATGGAACCGTAGAAACCGGTGGGGCTGGGCTTGAGGAGTTCGTCGAGGCAATCGGTGCCGTTGATGCCGACGCCGATCACATTGGTGGCCGCAAAGCCGTTGCCCTCGGTGGCGCGGACCGCGCCAAGGGTGCCGCTGTCGTTCAGGCCGGCCACGAGCCAGTTTTTCACGCCGGTCTTCTGGGCGAGCAGCGCGTTGGCGGCGTCGAAGCTGCCGGGGATGTCGGTGGTTTTCTGCGGGGTCTTGTAGATGCGGTCGGGCGGGAAGCCCGCGGCCTGGAGCGCGGCAATGATGCCTTCGGTGCGTTCGCGCGCGGTGTCGAGTTCCTCGAAGGTCACGATGCACGCGGCAGTGTCGGCGGCGGCCCAGCCGCGGCGCGACATTTCCTCGGCGAGAGTGCGGCCGGACAATTCGCCGATCTTGCGGGCGGACATGCCGAGATAGGGAACGTCGGTGAGGAAGGAGCCGTCGGCGCCGACGAAGCGGTCGTCCACCGTGATGACCTTGAGGCCGGCGGCCTTCGCCTTCGCGACGATGGCCGGTCCCAGCCGCACGTCGGGCGTGCAGATGACGAAGCCCTTGGCGCCGTTGGCGGCCAGGCTGTCGATGGCGGCGAGGGTCTTTTCGCCGTCGGGGATGCCGATCTTGATCAGGTCAAAGCCGTACTTTTTCGCGGCCACCTCCGCGCCCTTCCACTCATACTGGAACCACGGCTCCTCGGGCTGCTTGACGAGGAAGCCCAGCTTGATCCTGGGCGGCGCGACGGGACCGGTGTCAGCGGGCGATTGCTTCGAGCAACCGGCGAGGAGGCACACGAGGAGGGAGAGGGTGAGGAGGAGGCGGGGCATGGGGAAAAGTAGCGAGTAGCAGGTAGCGAGTAGTGAGTAGGAGGAAGTGAAGTAGCAGATGGTGGTTAATTAAGGTCGGCAGGCAGCTTCGAGCGTGAGCGCGTGGCGGTTTGGAATGCTCGCTACCCGCTACTCACTACTCGCTACTACCGCCGTCAGGCGCGAATCCCTTGCGCCAGATGGTAATACACCTCGTTGGTGCGGAGGTCCTGCTT
>JBIJDP010000254.1:0-4690 GCA_044344065.1 Opitutaceae bacterium | reverse complement strand
TCGCCATGAGCACGATGGACATCATCAAGCACTTCGGCGGCACGCCCGCCAACTTCCTCGACGTCGGCGGCGGCGCCTCAAAGGAGCAGGTCGTGGCGGCCTTCAAGATCATCCTCGGCGACCCCAATGTGAAGGGCATCCTCGTCAACATTTTCGGCGGCATCATGGATTGCAACGTGATCGCACAGGGCATCGTCGAGGCCGTCAGGGAAGTCGGACTCAAGCTTCCCCTCGTCGTCCGCCTCGAGGGCAACAACGTCACCGCCGGCAAGGCCACCCTCGCCGCCTCCGGCCTCACCCTCACCTCCGGCGACACCATGGCCGACGCCGCGCAGAAGATCGTCAAACTCGTCGCCTGAGCCACGAGCTGTAGCGAGTAGTGGGTAGCGAGTAGCGAGCATACCAAGCAAAGCTCCCGCCTCCACCACCGCTACCGGCACCACCTACTCGCTACTCACTACTCGCTACTTAAAAATGAGCATTCTCATCACTCCCACCACCAAGATCCTCATCCAGGGCATCACCGGCGAATTCGGCGCCCGGCATACCCGGCTTTCCCTCGACTACGGCACGCAGGTCGTCGCCGGTGTCACGCCCGGCAAGGGCGGCCAGTGCTTCGAGCACAACGGCCACAAGGTGCCGATCTTCAACTCCGTTGCCGACGCCGCCAAGGCCACCGGCGCCACGGTCTCAGCCATCTTCGTGCCGCCGCCATTTGCCGCCGATGCGATCCTGGAGTGCACCGGCGCGGGGCTCGACCTCGCGGTCGCCATCACCGAGGGCATTCCGATCAAGGACATGGTCCGCGTGAAGCGCGCCATGCAGGGCAAGAAGACCCGTCTCGTCGGCCCCAACTGCCCCGGCATGGTCTGCCCCGGTCCCGGCAAGGATTCCCAAGGCGGCTGCCGCATCAGCATCGCTCCCGGCTACATCAACAAGCAGGGCCACGTCGGCGTCGTCTCCCGCTCCGGCACCCTCACCTACGAGGCCGTCTTCCAGCTTACGTCCCTCGGCATCGGCCAGAGCACCACTGTCGGCATCGGCGGCGACCCGGTCAACGGCACCTCGCACCTCGACGTGATCAAGCTCTTCAACGCCGACCCCGACACGCATGGCATCATCATGATCGGTGAAATCGGCGGCAACGCCGAGGTCGAGGCCGCGCGCTGGATCAAGGCCAACTGCCAGAAGCCCGTCGCCGGTTTCATCGCCGGGGCCACCGCCCCCGCCGGCCGCCGCATGGGCCACGCGGGCGCGATCGTCGGTGGCGCCGAGGACACCGCGGCCGCCAAGATCGCCGTCTTCAAGGAATGCGGCATCGAGGTTGCCGTCACTCCCTCCGACATGGCTGACGCCCTCCTCCGCGCCGCCAAAGCCCGGGGCGTGAAGCTCAGCTGATTCTGCCCCGCCATCTTCCCGCTCCTTCAAGGGCGCACGATTTCGTGCGCCCTTTTCAATTCAGCATGTCGAGATCTATAAAGGTCTCACGCGGAGGCGCGGAGAACGCGGAGAATATCAGTCTCCGCCCCTGCGCTTTCGGCGCCTCCGCGTGAACCAAGATTTGGGATTGCCCAGCCTTGAGCTTCGATCTTCCACTTGGCGCCGCCCGGACGGAATCACCCCACCGTCCCGGAGCCCGCACCCATGAACAAGATCACCCCCTGCCTATGGTTCAACGGCGAGGCCGAGCAAGCCGCCAGGTTCTATGTCAGCCTCCTGCCCAATTCGCGGATCGACCACATCTTCCGTTCGCCGACCGATACCCCCAGCGGCCCGGCCGGATCGGTGCTCACGGTCGAGTTCACCCTCGCGGGCAACCCGTACCTCGGGCTGAATGGCGGACCGCAATTCACGTTCACCGAGGCCGTCTCATTTCAAATCCACTGCGAAAACCAGGCGGAAGTGGATCGCCTCTGGGCCGCGCTGAAGCCCGGCGGCACGGAAATCGCCTGCAGCTGGATCAAGGACCGGTGGGGACTGGCTTGGCAGATCGTCCCCATCCGCCTTTCGGAATTGCTCAAGGATCCCGACCCCGGCCGGGCCAAGCGGGCCATGGAAGCCATGATGCAGATGGTGAAAATCGACATTGCGGCCTTGGAACGGGCCGACGACGGGAAGGATTGATCAGCGTCAGCATCCCTCTTCACGCCACGTTCCCGTCATGTCCGTCAGCTTCCAGGCCAAGGCCCTCCCTGCCTCCCGGTTCGCCCATTTGTGGACGCTCACTGATGCCGAGTTAAGAGCAATCGGAGCAGAACGACAGGTGGCGGATGCACAACCCGGCTATCCATGCCGGATCAGCCTGCAGGATGCCGCCGTGGGAGAACGTGTGATCCTGCTCCATTTCGAACACCACCCGGTAGCCGGACCCTATCGTGCGGCCGGACCCATCTTCATCCGCGAACACGCCCGTGAAACCGCATTTGGGCCCGGCGAAATCCCGGGAATGCTCTTGTGCCGGCCCCTCAGCCTCCGGGTTTACGATGCCACCGGCCGCATGCTCAGTGCGACGGTCACCGAAGGCCCGGCTATCCGCGCCACGCTGGAGGGCTGCTTTGACGACCCTGCCGTCGCCTACGTTCATGCCCACAATGCCCGTCCCGGCTGCTTCAATTGCGCCTTTGTCAGGCCCTGAAACCCGGCCCGCAACTATGCCCGGCGGCGCCGAAGAAAGAGCCCCACCAAGGCCAAACCACCCAGCATCATGACCCAGGTCGAGGGCTCCGGTACCGGCGTGAAATTGATGATCTGCTCCATCTGCAGCTGGCTCAGACCGTCATAGTTGGGAGTGACCGACAAATTGGAGAGCACGGTCGTTGCAAGATCGATCTGTCCGGGTGCCAAAGGTCCGTCACCATAACCACCCAACAGGCTCCCGGGTTCGCCCGTGTTTACCTCGGCCTGCCCGCGATAGAGAAAATACATCAGGGCCGAGGTTTGCCCCGGCTGAAGCGTGAACTGGAAACGGTAGCTCAATCCGTCGTCGCCATAAAAACTGGGTGCCTCCCCGAAGTAGGGCACCCACGTGCTGGTAAAGATGCTGCCGTCATAATCTGAAGCAATCGCCTGCAGGACGGAAGTATTGCCGAATAACACTCCCACCACCGGGTCATTTTCAGCCGGGCCGGCCGGATTCAGGAGCGCATTCTCGAAAGTGATCGCCCAGTGATCCCCCAGCGTGAGCGTGGAATCGCCCGACGAAGTCCGGGACAAGGTGGTGTCTGAATCCGATCCTAGGTTGCCGCCAAAGACGGTGGTCAGGATCAGCGGCGCTCCCGTGGTGTTGGTAAAGGAGTCGTAGTATCTCAGGTAGTTCTGATCCGCCGGGGCATAAATCGTGCGGTTGACCGTGACGCCGCTGAATTGCGGCGTAACCGAGGAGTAAAAGGTCCGTCCGTCCCAGGTCATGCTAAAGCCGCTGACGGTGGGGTATTCACTGAGGATGGAGAGACTTAGGTCCATGATGCGCAGCGATAGCTCGCCATAACCATCGAAAGCGTCGTCGCCACCATCTCCCACATTACCGGAGCTGGTGTTCAAGTCCCACTCATAACCATTGGCTGACAATGGATTTGTGGCCATCACCGGCTGGCTCCAACCCAAACAGCCTGCAAGCACTACGCCCAATACCCTGGCCTGTGTTCGCGTAGACATAGGGCAGCATTTAGTCTCGCCTCCTCCCTCGGGTCAAACCTGCAATCCAACCTCCCCGGTCCGCCAGCCGTCTCACTCCTCAATGGCCGTGAAAAAATAAATGCTGGACAGCGAACGTCCAAACGCCACGTTTGGCTCCGCATCAGGAACGAGTCGGCCCTTAAAAGCCGGCTCCGCCAACCGGGCCGGGAGCGGCCACGGTGGATCGGGGGAAACCCCGGATGTGCGTCACCCGCAAGGGGGGCGAACCAAGAACGCTCCCGAAGATGAGACCGACCTGATGCCCAGGTCGGTTTTTTGTTTTCAACCCTGATGCGCGATAACTCCCAACCCGAACTATCACGCATCATGTCAGCCATCACCAAACTCCCCGGCATCCGTGTCCGTCCCGACAACGCCAACCACCACTTGTGGAACAATCACGGGACGTGGTTCTTGCATTACACCGTGCATCCCACCCCCTTCACCAAGGAGCGCATCCGTCGCTCCCTGGGCACGAAGGACCTGAAAATCGCCCGCGATCGGCGCGACACGTTCTTCAATCATCTCGCCAGCGAAGCGGCCAAGGCGGCCGCCACGGCCCGCAAAGCCACTGCCGCATGAACCCGCCCAGCAGTGTGCTGCGCTTCCGGCCCGCCGGCAGCGATGCCTGCACCTTGCCCGGCGCCCAAAGGCTTACCGACGTCTTCCTCAACGAAGACCCGCAGCCGGCCGGCCATGTGGTGCTCCTCCCACCCGAGACCGGCGCCCCCGCCCGCTGGGCCTATGTGCTCAGCGACGGCCGCGCCACGGGCCTGCAAAGCATCCACTCGCGCCAGGATCTGGAGGAAGGCATCCGGGAATTCTACTTCCAGGAACTGACCGCCGACGGCCTCCAAAGCGCCTGAGCTTCCCCTGGGAGCGCAGGCCGCCGGACCGCCCTGCCTTGGCGTGGGAGCGAGCTTGCTCGCGACTGCCGCGCGATTTCTGAAACCCGGGAGCGCGACCGCCCTCGGTCGCAATCGTTCGGAGCGGGCAGGCTGCCCGTGCTCCCAGG
>JBIJDP010000252.1:0-4704 GCA_044344065.1 Opitutaceae bacterium | reverse complement strand
GCCCCGCCGTCTCCGTCGGTCTCTCCGTCTCGCGCGTCGGTTCCGCCGCGCAGATCAAGGCCACCAAGCAGGTCGGCGGCAAACTCAAGGGCGAGCTCGCCCAGTTCCGCGAACTCGCCGCCTTCGCGCAGTTCGGCTCCGACCTCGACGCCAAGACCAAGGCCCAGCTCGACCGCGGCGGCCGTATCGTCGAACTCTTCAAGCAGCCCGCCTTCAACCCGATTCCGATCGAACTGCAGGTGGCCGTGCTGTTCGCGATGCAGAAGAGCTTCTTCGATGCCGTCGACACCAAGAAGGTCGTCGCCGCCGCCACGTCGCTGAAGGACTTCTTCACCGCCCGCAAGGACGCCCTCCTGACCGAGATTCGCAACAAGGCCGCCCTCGACAAGGACCTCGAGGCCAAGCTCCAGACCGCCTGCGAAGAGTGGAAAGCCAGCTACGCCGGCTGAGCTAACTGCCCCGCGCTTCCTCCCATGCCCTCAACCCGCGACATCCGCCGACGCATCAAGTCGGTCAAGAACACCCGCCAGATCACCAAGGCGATGGAGTTGGTGGCCGCCTCGAAGATGAAGAAGGCGCAGCAGGCGGCGCTGGCCGGGCGGCCCTACACGCAGCTCATGGCCAGCATGCTCGCCACGCTCGCCCACCGCGTGGAGGAGTCCCAGCATCCCTTCCTGGCCGAGCGGCCGGTCCGCACCCGCGGCATTCTGCTGGTCACGACCGACAAGGGCCTCTGCGGCCCGCTCAACGCGAACCTCTTCAAGCTCGTCACCGACATCAAGACGCCGGTTAAATTCTACGTCGTCGGCCGCAAGGGCGCGCAGTTCATCTCCCGCACCAAGCGCGACATGGTGGCCGATTTTCCCGTCACCGACCGCGTGGCGTTCACCGAGGTGAAGGTCGCCGCCGAGTTCATGGTGAAGCATTTCCTCGAGGGCATCATTGACACCATCGAGGTCATCTACCCGCGCTTCCGGAATACGTTGGTGCAGGAGCCGACCGTGCGCCCGGTGCTGCCGCTCGCCAACCTACAGGAGTTCGTCGCGCATGTGAAGGCGGACGCCGGTCACGGCCAGACCGCGACCCACGCGGCCGACACGCGCGAACTGCTCTTCGAGCCCAATGCCCAGGAAGTGCTCGAGGCGCTGCTCCCGTTCTACGTCAACCGCCACCTCTACCAACTCGTACTCTCGGCCAAGGCCTCCGAGCACAGCGCGCGCATGGTCGCGATGAAGACCGCCAAGGACAACGCCACCAAGCTGCTCGGCGACCTCACCCTTGAATACAACAAGGCCCGCCAGGCCGCGATCACCCAGGAAATTCTGGAAATCGCCGCCTCCTCCTTCGCCGCCTGATCCATTTCACATCATCACCCCCGCCATTTAAGTCATGAGCAATACCGGCAAAATCGTCCAAGTCATCGGCCCCGTCGTTGACGTCCAATTCGCGGAAAACTCCATCCCGCCCATCTATCAGGCGCTGACCATCGACTTCGATACCACCGGCAAGCCCCAGACCCTTACCCTTGAGGTGCAGCAGCACCTGGGCGCCGGCATCGCCCGCGCCATCGCCATGTCCTCCTCCGAGGGCCTCGTGCGCGGCATGGAAGTCGTCGACACCGGCGCGCCGATCTCCGTCCCCGTGGGCGAGGGCGTGCTGGGCCGCATCTTCGACGTCACCGGTGCCACCGTGGACGGCCGCGGTCCCGTGGCCTACCAGAAAAAATACCCGATTCACCGTCCGCCTCCGTCCCTCGTCGAGCAGAACACCAGCGCCGAGATCCTCGAGACCGGCATCAAGGTCATCGACCTCATCGCCCCCTTCACCAAGGGCGGCAAGGTCGGCGCCTTCGGCGGTGCCGGCGTCGGCAAGACCGTCGTCATCATGGAACTCATCAACAACATCGCCAAGGCCCACGGTGGTTACTCCGTGTTCGCCGGTGTCGGTGAGCGCTCCCGCGAAGGCAACGATCTCTATCATGAAATGTCCGAGGCCGGCGTCATCGACCAGAAGGACCTCACGAAGTCCAAGGTCGCGCTCGTCTACGGCCAGATGAACGAGCCGCCGGGCGCCCGTATGCGCGTCGCCCTCTCGGCCCTCGCCATGACCGAGTATTTCCGCGACGAGAAAAACCAGGACGTGCTGCTCTTCATCGACAATATTTTCCGTTTCTCGCAGGCCGGCTCCGAGGTGTCCGCCCTCCTGGGCCGCTCACCCTCCGCGGTCGGTTATCAGCCGACCCTCGCCAGCGAAATGGGCAATCTCCAGGAACGCATCACCTCGACCAAGAAGGGTTCCATCACCTCCTTCCAGGCCGTCTACGTTCCCGCGGACGATCTCACCGATCCGGCCCCGGCGAATACCTTCGCCCACCTTGACTCGACCATCGTGCTCGAGCGCTCCATCGCCGAACTCGGCATCTATCCCGCCGTTGATCCGCTGGCCTCGACCTCGAAGGCCCTCGCCCCCGACATCGTCGGCGAGGAGCACTATTTCGTCGCCCGCGAAATCCAGCGCGTCCTCCAGCGCTACAAGGATCTGCAGGACATCATCGCCATTCTCGGTCTCGACGAGCTCTCACCCGAGGACAAGCAGATGGTCTACCGCGCGCGCAAGATCCAGCGCTTCCTCTCGCAGCCGTTCTCCGTGGCGGAAGTCTTCACCGGTTCGCCCGGCAAGTACGTCTCCGTCA
This sequence comes from Opitutaceae bacterium, assembly GCA_044344065.1. Taxonomy (GTDB): domain Bacteria; phylum Verrucomicrobiota; class Verrucomicrobiia; order Opitutales; family Opitutaceae; genus UBA2377. The sequence goes on along the minus strand of JBIJDP010000252.1, from coordinate 2,012 downwards.
AGGACACGATCCGCGGCTTCAAGATGATCCTCTCCGGCGAACTCGACCAGGTGGCCGAAGGTGACTTCTACATGAAGGGCAATATCGACGAGGTGCTCGCCTCCACGAAGAAGTGATTCAAAAGTAGCGAGCATCGAGTAGCGACTAGCGAGCACTACCATCCGGCAAATCGTCTGTCTTAGCCTACTCGCTACCCACTACTCGCTACTCCTCAGCACCATGCCTCTCACCCTCGAAATCGTCACCCCGGAAGCCAAGGTGTATTCCGACACCATCGACAGCGTCGTCATCCCCACGATGGAAGGTGAAGTCGGCATTCTCCCGGGCCATATTCCCCTTCTCACCAAGGTGGCGAACGGGGAGTTGCGCGTCACCAAGGGCGCCCAGACCCTGCATCTCGCTGTGGGTGGAGGGTTTGCCGAAATCGACGGCGACAAGGTCTCCGTTCTCGCTGAACGCGCCATCAGCGAGGAGCAGATTGACGAAAAGGCCGTGGAAGAAGCCCTGAAGCGCGCCGAATCGGCCATCCAAGAGGCCAAAGACATGGATCCCAACGAATTCGAACGCCTGCAAAGCATGGTGCGGTTCGCCGGTGTCCAACTTGCCGTCAAACGTCGGCGACGCTGATGTCACCCAACTATTAGTAAATGCGCGGTCTTCGGACCGCGTTTTTTATTTTTAGCCAATACAGCATGTTGCCCTTGAAACTCAGTCTCATTTTACTCAACTTTGCTTCGTCTTGAACCCCTCCCACCAAATCACCCACGTCCCGCTCTGCCAGCTTCCTGCTGGCGTGACCGGTAGAGTATGCCGGTTGACGGGAGACGAGGGCTTTTGCCAGCGCATCCGCGAGATGGGTTTTGGCGAAGCCTCCCTGGTGACCAAGATTTCCGGCCATACCACCAGTTTGTGCATGGTGAATGGCACCCGGCTGGCGCTCAATCACGACGCCGCCCGGTGCATTCTCGTGGAACACCTGCCGGCCGGCGCACGCTAAACCCTCCGCGCCGTCATGGCTGAAGCACCACGCGCCGGAAGAGAGGCTTCCGCCCCGCGGGCGGACCTGCCATCGCATATCGCGACTGGAGCTTCGCGCAAACGTCCGCCGTCCGCTGAACACCGCACGCCAGTCTATGCGATGGTGGGCAATCCCAACTGCGGGAAAACCACGCTTTTCAACGCCCTGACCGGCCTGCGCCAGAAGGTGGGCAATTACCCGGGCGTCACGATCGAAAAGAAGATCGGCGAGGCCTTCTCCCAGCATGGCCGGCCGATGAAGATCATCGATCTGCCCGGCGCCTATTCGCTCGCGGCGCGTTCGCCGGATGAGGCCGTCACCCGCGATGTGCTGCTCGGCCGCCGCGCCGACACACCGCAACCCGACCGTATCATCTGCGTCATCGACGCCTCCAATCTCGAGCGCAACCTCTACCTCGTCCACCAGATCCTGGACCTGGGCCGGCCCGTCATCATCGCGCTGAACATGATGGACCTTGCCGCCAGTAACGGCACGCGGATCGATCACGCCAGGCTCGAGGATGAACTTGGCGTGCCGGTCATTCCCTGCGAAGCCATCCACGGGAAGGGACTGGTCGAACTGCGCCTGGCGATGAGCCGCGCCGAACTGCCGCTCGCCCGCCACAGCTGGGATGTGCCCGCCCCGATCACGGCCGCCGTCGCCGAGTTGCAGGCCGCCCTCATTGATGACGACGGCCGCCCTCCGCTCATCGCCCGAGCCGAGGCGCTGTTGCTGCTGACTGACTTCGACACGCTGGGTGTCGCCGGCTCGACTCCGTTGAGTGCACACACCATGGAACTGCTGGCCGGGTGGCACGAACGCTGGAAGGGGCAGGGGACCGACTGGTCCGCCACCCTGATCAAGGGCCGCTACGAAGTCATCAACCATCTCTGTCGCGACGTCATCCGCCGCGCGCGTGAATCCGGCCCCTCGCTCTCCGATCGCGTGGACGCCGTGCTGGTGCACTCCATGTGGGGCTGGGTTTTCTTTGGTG
>JBIJDP010000253.1:0-4704 GCA_044344065.1 Opitutaceae bacterium | reverse complement strand
TGCTCCTGGCCAGCGTGCTCCTCAAGATGGGCACCTACGGTTTCCTGCGTTTCGCCCTGCCGATCACGCCGCACGCCGTGCACACCTTTGCCCCGTACGTGATGTGGCTCTCCGTCGCCGCCATCATCTATGGCGGATTTGCCGCCCTCGCGCAGACCGACCTGAAGAAGCTCGTCGCCTACTCCAGCGTGAGCCACATGGGCTTCGCCACCCTGGGCATCTTCGCCCTCAATCCCGCCGGCCTCGAGGGCGCGACCCTCGTCATGCTGAATCACGGCATTACCACGGGCGGCTTGTTCATGGTCGTCGGCCTCATCTACGAGCGCCTCCATACCCGCGACCTCGCGGCCGCCGCCGGCATCGGCAAATTCATGCCGGTGTTCTCGTTCATGTTCGGCCTGTTCTGCCTCTCCTCGCTCGCCTTCCCCGGCACCAACAGCTTCATCGGCGAATTCCTCGTGCTGGCCGGCGGCTTCCAAGTGTCGAAGCTCATGATCGCCGTCACGATCCCCGGCATCGTGGCCGCCGCCGCGTACAATCTCCGCATGGTGCAGAAACTCGCCTGGGGCGGCACCAAAAACCCGGATCACACCGGGCTCAAGGATCTCAACTTCCGCGAATTCGTGATGTTCGCCCCGCTCGTGGTCTTCATCTTCTGGATCGGCCTTCAGCCCCAGCCGTTCATCCGCATCATGCACGCCAGCGTGCTCCACCTCGTCCAGCAGGCCAACCCGGCCCTCCTGCCGTAAAAACCAATTTAAGCGCGAAGACGCAAAGGCGCAAAGACCGCGCAAAGTTCCGAGACCCAAGACCTGACACTCAGACCGTTTCCCTTCGCGCCATCTTCGCGCTTAACCCCTTCCCGTGAGCACTTTCCTCTCTTTCCTCCCTGAACTGGTGATCCTCGCCGGCGCACTCGGCCTGTTCGTGTTGTCGCTGGGCACGGGCCTGGAACGGCATGCCCGCAACCTGAGCATCGTCACCGCCATCGGTGTGCTACTCGCCGCGCTGTTCACCTTCAACTGCGACGCCCTGCTCTTCGACGGCGCCTACCGGGTCGACCGCTTCTCCCAACTGCTCAAGGTGATCGTCGCCTTCGGCTACCTCTGCATCGCCCTGCTCAGCGGCGGACTCCGCGACATCCGCACCGAGGCCCGGTCGGAGTATTACCTGTTCCTTTCCCTGAGCATCACGGGCCTCGTCCTCCTCGTCAGCAGCGTCGATGTAATCACTCTCTTCGTCGCCCTGGAGTTGTCCTCCTTCCCGCTCTACCTGCTCGTGCCCATGCGCCGCGAACGAAGCGGCCAGCGAAGCCAGATGGAATCGGCGGTTAAGTACATCATGTTTGGCGTCGCCGCCAACGGCGTCATGCTTTTCGGCCTCGGGTACATCTACGGCCTCACCGGCTCGACCTCCCTCCCGGTCATCATGGAGCAGCTGCCGCCCCTCCTCGGTTCCCCGCTGGCGCTCACCGGCCTGGCCCTGACCTTTGCCGGGCTGCTCTACAAGCTCGCCATCTTCCCCTTCCATTTCTGGACCCCGGACGTCTATCAGGGCGCATCCAACGAAACCACCAGCCTGATCGCCTCATTGCCGAAGGTCGCCGCCGTCGCCGTGCTCGTGCGCTTCGTCTCCCTCGCCTCGCCCGAGTCGCCGACCATTGCGATGCTGCTCACCTGCCTTGCCGTCGCCTCCATGGTCTACGGCAACATGATTGCGCTCGTGCAGACCGACCTGAAGCGCCTGCTCGGCTTCTCCGGCATCGCCCACGCCGGGTACGCCCTCGTCGGCTTTGTCGCCCTCGACGGCGCCGGCTTCACCGCCGCGCTCTACTATATCACCGGCTACATGCTCATGGTCCTGGCCTGCTTCGTCGTCATCTGCCAGGTATCCCGCGACGGCACCAACGTCGCCATCACCGAGCTCGCCGGCCTCCACCGCCGCGCCCCGCTGCTCGCCATCACGCTGCTCATCGGCATCTTCGCCCTCGCCGGCATCCCGCCCTTCGTGGGCTTCATGGGCAAGCTGAGCCTCCTGACCGCCGCCTTTGCCCGCGGCCACACCGCCCTCGTGGTGATCACCGTCCTCAACACCGCCGTGGCGATCTATTACTATCTCCGCATCGTCCGCGAAACCTTCTTCGGCGAGACCGCCGGCGAACCCGCGCCCATCAGGCTGTCCCCGGCCATCGCCGGGCTGTGCATTGTGCTCATCGTCCTCATCACCGCCCTGGGCGTCATGCCCGCCACCGTGGTGGACGCGATCGGGAGCTCGCTGCCGGCGGCGATCGCCCTGCCGGGTTGAAAATCTGTCTCACGCGGAGGCGCGGAGGACGCGGAGTTTTTACCACGGATGGCACTGATGCCGGCATGACCGCAATAGGCTAGGAGTGGCATGAAACGTCAGACTGAGCGTCGAGATTGCGAAGGGTGTGGCGGACTTCCGAGACCCCGTCTTGAATCAAATGTCCTCTACCGTGGATTGGATTAGTTCCTGTGCATTCCGAGCCTTCTGTGGCCAACCCCTGATTACACCACACAGCGTTCTCCGCGCCTCCGCGTGAGTATTCCGGCTTCCTGCGGCTTAGAATTAATCCGTGCCATCCGTGTGATCCGTGGTTAATGTATGGGCCAATTTTATTCCATGAAGCCCCAGTCCAAAAAGCCCACGCTTGCGATCAACGGCGGCCCCAAGGCCCTCACCAAGGATGCGGGGGACATTTTCAAATGGCCGATCGTGACCAAGGCGGACGAAAACGCGGTGCTGGACGTGCTCCGGCGCGGCGCGATGAGCAATACCGAAGTCACGAAGCAGTTCGAAAAAGAGTTCGCCGACTGGATGGGCATGAAGTTCGCCCTCGGCTACTGCAACGGCACCGAGAGCCTGCGCGGCGCGATGTGGGCCTGCGGCCTGGGCGCGGGCGACGAGATGATCTGCCCGAGTGTCACCTACTGGGCGAGCTGCACGGCCGCCCTCACCCTCGGCGCGGCGGTCAATTTCGCCGAGATTCTGCCCGACACGCTGTGCATCAACCCGAAGGATATTGAACACCGGATTGGCCCGCGGACCAAGGTCATCATGGTGGTCCATTACTGCGGCTACCCGTGCGACATGGACCCGATCATGAAAATCGCGCGGAAGCACAAGTTGAAAGTCATCGAGGACGTGTCCCATGCCCACGGCGGCCGCTATAAGGGCAAAATGGTCGGGACCATCGGCGACATCGGCGCGATGAGCATGATGGCCGGCAAGAGCTTCGCCATCGGCGAGGCCGGTATGATGGTGACGAACAACCGGGATCTCTACGAGCGCTGCGTCGCCTACGGCCACTACGAGCGGACCGGCCTGCCGAGCAATTTCAACGCGGTCGACCGCAGCATCTTCAATCCCGCGCTCAACAAATTCGCCGGCCTGCCCCTCGGCGGCTACAAGCACCGCATGAACCAGACCTGTTCCGCGATGGGGCGCGAGCAGCTGAAGCACTACGACAGGCGGATGGCGGAGATCCAGTCGGCGATGAACCGGTTCTGGGACCTCCTCGACGGCGTGCCCGGCCTCAGGGCGCACCGCCCGCCGGCGAACAGCAAATCCACCATGGGCGGCTGGTACGCCGCCCGGGGCCTTTACCGCGCCGGGGAACTCGGCGGCCTGTCCTGCGAGAAGTTCTGTGCGGCTGTGCGCGCGGAAGGCTTCGGCGGGTGCACACCGGGCGTGAACATGCCGCTGCACCTGCACGCCGTCTACCATGAGGCCGACCTGTTCAACATGGGCCGGCCGACCATGATCTCCTTCGGTCAGCGCGACGTCCGCCAGGGCCCGGGCACCCTCCCCGTCGCGGAAAGCATCCGCGACATCTGCTACTCCATCCCGTGGTTCAAGCACGACCGCCCCGCCGTCATCAAGGCCCACGCCCAAGTCTACCGCAAAGTGGCCGAACACGCGGACGAGATTAGGTAGGTGTTAGATGTTAGGTGTTAGGAATCGTCCGCGGTAGGCAGCCCGCTTGCGGGCGCGGGTTAAGCGCGAGCAAGCACGCAGGTCTACCGAAACATTATTTGCAGACATGCCCAGGGTTCAGAGCCAAGCAGTACATAAAACTTAACACCTAACACAGCCTCGCAAAACTCAGGTCTCAGGTCTCAAGTTTCAGGTTTCATTTCTCCCCTCCCTCCCATGTCCTTTCCCGCCAACACCGCCACCGGCGGCTTTCCCATCGGCCTGCGTCTCACCGGGCCCTTCACGAAACTGTCCATCAAGGATACCGCCGAATGGGCCAGATCCAACGGGTTCGGCTGCGTGGACCTTCCCGCGGCCCAGGTGAATGACGTCAGCGCGTGGCAGTCCGCCGGGATGCCAGTGGGCACGGTTGATCTCTTCGGCAACGAATGGAGCGGCATGCTGTCCGCGGATCCGGGCAAGCGCCGGGCCACGGTCGCCCAGGCCGAGCAGGTCATCCGCACCAGTGCGGCGGCCGGCGTGCGCATTCTCTTCGTCGTCATGCTCGCGGAGGATGTGAACCTGCCGCGGCGCGAGACCTTCGGCCACATGGTGGAATCCTACGGCGCCTTGCGCGACTCGCTGAAGAGCACCGGCCTGCGCGTCGCCATCGAAGGCTGGCCGGGGTGCAATGCGCACTGCTGCACCCCCGAATCGTACCGCGCGTTCCTCAAGGAGATGAACTGCCCGAACTACGGCATCAATTTC
>JBIJDP010000251.1:0-4705 GCA_044344065.1 Opitutaceae bacterium | reverse complement strand
GCCGCCTCGCCGTCGGCCCACGCGGCCACCTCGGCAAAATGCAGCGACCCGGTGCCGGTATGCACGGGCCGGCCCAGGATCTCCGACGCGACACCGCACGAGATCGCCGGCGTGTAGAGCGGAGCCCGGTCCGCCGGCTCGCAGGCCAGGGTGGCAAGGCAGCGCTGCAGGCGGGGGGACGAGGAAGCCATGCGTGAGGTCATGTTGGCACACTGGCTTCTGCCTACGGGCATTCCATCTCCAATCTTTCACCCGTCGCGAGGTAGTAGCCCGGGTAAGCTTCACCAGAACGTTGGCGCATGGGTAGCATGTAGGGCAGGTCGGAGACCTGCCCTACTCATCGCTCCTCGAGCATGGCCAGCACGTTCGCCACCGGCGTGCCGTGCACGATGGCGTTGGAACAGCCCTGGAAATAGCCGGTGCCGGCCGACTCGGCCAGCGCCGCCCGGGCCTGCGCGCGCACTTCCGCCACGGAAGCATCCATCAGCAACGAGGAGGAGACGTTGCCCCAGATGACCATCCGGGGAAACTTCGCCCGCACCGCCGCGACCGTCATCGTGGCATCACGATCCATCTCGCCATAGCCCGGAATGGCGGCCTCGCCGAAGAGCATGTCCATCAGCGTCCAGAGATTGCCGTCGCTGCAGAAGAAATAATGAATGCCCATCCGGTTCAGTTCCCGCAGCGCCTTCACATAACCGGGCAGCACCATGTAACGGAACATCGCCGGCGAATAGATCGGACCCTGCGTACCCGCGAGGTCCCCGCCACCCGACATCACCGGCGGCATGCCCGATTCCAGCAGCGCCTGTCCCACGGCAATGGCATAATCCGCCTGCAACGAGGTCTTGCGCCGGAACAGGTCCGGTTCCGTCACCATGAGTTCGAGGTCATCGGGATCGTAACCCACGCCAATGCCGGCGCCCACGCTGCGCACCATGAATTCGTGCCCGTATTTCCGCCACAGGTCCATGGCGGGAACCAGCGCCGCCCGGGCCACCGGCAGGGGATCCGCGGCTATCTGCTCAAGCTTTTCCAATTGCCGCCGCAGCCGGACCTCGGGCGCCACGAGCCGCGGCGATTCATAAACCGCGCTGAAATCCACCGTCTCGGGGTGATATTGCCAGATCGTATGCTCACCCGACGCGGGACCGAAGCGAAAGGTGTAAGCGTCAATTCGCGCATCGGGCCGCTCGTTCATCCGCCACGGCATCCGCAGCACGTCCACATCCAGCGCCCGGTGGATCGCCACGACGTCCTCGATCAATTGCGCTTCAAACTCGGCATGCGCCGCCTCGCCGTCCGCCCATGCCGCCACCGCGGCGTAGCGCAGCGAACCGGTGCCGGTATGGGCGGTGCGGCCGAGAATTGCGGACGCCACGCTGCAGGCAATCGCCGGCACATGGAGGGGAGCCCGGTCCACCTTGCGGCCCGCGATCGCATCGAGGCAACGGGTCAGGCGGGGATGGGCATCGGCGATGGATGGGGGCATCGGAAAACTGTGACTGCCGCCCACCGGCATTTCATCCCCAATCTCCCACCCGGGCCGAGGTAGTAGCCAAAGTTGGCTTCACCACAAAATTTGCACATGGGTAGCGCCCGGCCTCCGGACGGGCGGTTGACTTTCCGCATGCGAATAACCAGCGGCCCGCCCGGAGGCCAGGCCCTACCCATATCAGGCTCAACGAACCCCGAACATCATCCGTACATTTTCCGCCGGCGTGCCGGTGACAATCGCGTTGGAACAGCCCTGGAAGTAGCCTTTGCCACCGGCCTCGGTGATCGTGGCCTGCGCCTGTGCGCGCACCTCGGCCGCCGTGCCGTCGAGCAGCAGCGAGGACGACATGTTGCCCCAGATGAGCATGCGCGGAAACCGGGCCCGCACCGCCGCCACGGTCATCGTGGCGTCACGGTCGGTCTCGCCGAATCCTGGACACGCCGCCTCGGTGAAAAGCATGTCCATCAGCGACCAGAGGTTGCCGTCGCTGCGGAAATAGTAATGCACGCCCAGCTTGTTCAGTGCCTCCATCGCCTTCACGTAACCCGGCAGCACCATGGCGCGGAACATCGCCGGTGAATAGATCGGCCCCTGCGTGCCCGCGAGGTCGCCGCCGCCGGCCATCACCGGGGGCAGTTTCGTCTCAAGGAGGGCCTTGCCCACGGCAATGGCATACTCGGCCTGCAGCAGGCATTGCTGCCGCAGCAGGTCCGGCTCGGTGATCATCAGTTCCAGGTCGTCCGGATCGTAGCCCACCCCGATACCGGCGCCGGCGCTGCATACATAGAATTCATCGCCGAAGCGCCGCCACAGGTCGAGGGCCGGGGCGAGCGAGGCCCGCGCCAGGGGCATCGGGTCCGCCGCAATTTTCTCCAGGTGGACGAGCCGCTTCCGCAACCGCACCTCGGGCGGGTCCACGCGGGGGGACTCATACACGGGACTGAAGTCCGCGGTGGCCGGCGTGTATTGCCAGATGGTGTGTTCGCCCGACTCGGGACCGAAGCGGAACGTAAACTGGTCCAGTTGCGCGTCGGGCCGCTCGTTCATGCGCCAGGGCATGCGCAGCACGTCCACGTCCAGCACGCGGTGGATTTCCACCAGGTCCTCGATCATCTGCGCCTCGAACTCGGCATGGGCGGACTCGCCGCGGGCCCAGGCCGCGACCTCGGCGTAGCGCACCGAGCCGGTGCCGGTGTAGGCGGTCCGGCCAAGAATGGCCGACGACACGTCGCAGGCGATGGCCGGGATGTAGGCGGGCGCCCGGTCAACGGGCTCGCACCGCAAAGTGGTCGCACACCGCTGGAAGCGGAGGCGTGAATTCGACGCAAGGTCCGGCGCAATGCTGCTTGCCATAAATGGAGGCGGTGGGGTGCATGAGCATCAGCCCACCCAGCTGATCTGCTGCAGGCACTTCGCCAGCGCGATGTCCTTCGCCGTCACCCTGCCGCCGGCATCGTGGGTATTGAGCCGCACGGCGACGCGATTGTTGACATTGGTCCAGTCGGGGTGGTGATCCATCGCCTCGGCCTCGAAGCCGGCGCGCACCATGAAGCTCATAGCCTCGCGAAAACTGCCGAACTTGAATTCCTTGGCCAGCGCCCCGTCCGTGAACGTCCACCCGGGCAACGTGCCCAGTGCCACCGTGATTTCACTCTGAGTCAGGGGCGGAGTCGACATGGCGGCAATGAAACGACCGGCGAAATCCGAGGCAAGCCCGCAACGCCCGCGCCGGCACCGCGTATTCACCAACCATTCAAGCAATTGAGCCGCAAGGCCGGACCGGTGGGAGCAGCCGAAAGATCCACAGCCAATTTTGCCGCAAAAAGACGCAAGAAATCAAAGGCGAAGGAAACCGTGCATGCGCCTATAGGCGCGCGGGAGAGCCACACCGGCAGCTTGATTTCTTGCGCCTTCTTGCGGCCATTCCTTCCGGCCTGGTCTGTATTAGCTAATACGCAATACCGGGCGGGCGCAGGCCCGCGAAGGCGGCTTGTCAAACTCCGCCCCGCCGCCCTAACTCAATCTTCACGCATGTCGCTTCCCAGCCCTGACAAAGTCCCGTCGCACGCCGCCATCATCATGGACGGCAACGGCCGCTGGGCCCGGCAGCGCGGGCTTCCCCGCATCGAGGGCCATCGCCGGGGCGTCGAGACGGTGCGCAAGATCACCGAGGCCGGCCGCGAACTGGGTCTGCGCACGCTGACGCTTTACGCCTTCTCGGTCGAAAACTGGAAACGCCCGCCGGAGGAGGTCGGCGCCCTGATGGGCCTGCTGGAGTTTTACCTGCAGAAGGAACTCCAGACCTTCGTGAAAAACCGCATCCGGCTGCGCACCATCGGCCGGACGAACGAACTGCCCGCCGGCGTGCAAAAGCACCTGAACCACACCATCGAGGCCACCGCCGGCTTCACGGACTACACCCTGGTCCTGGCGCTGAACTATGGCGCCCGCACCGAGGTCGCCGACGCCGCCCGCGATTATGCCGCCGCCGTGGCCGCCGGCCGCGAACCCGCCGGCGAGAGTTCCTGGGCTGCCTTCAGCCGTTACCTCAACACCGCCGGCCTGCCGGATCCCGATCTCATCATCCGCACCTCGGGCGAATCGCGGCTCAGCAACTTTCTACTGCTCCAGGGCGCGTACGCCGAGTTTGTGTTCACCCCGGTGCACTGGCCCGATTTCACCAAGGCCGACCTGGCCGCCGCGTTCGCCGAATACGCGCGCCGCGAGCGGCGCTACGGCCTGACCAGCGAGCAACTCGCCCCTCCCGCCAAATAAACCCCTCATGGCCAAACGCATCTTCAGCACCGTCCTGCTCTGGGCGATCGTCGCCGGCTGCCTGTGGTATTTCCGCACCACCGGCGGCGTCGTCCTCATCGGCGTCATCGCCGTCCTCACCCTCCACGAGTTCTACAAGCTCATGGCCGGTGCCGGCCTGGCGCCGTTTGACCGGTTCGGCATGGCCTTCGGCGCCCTTATCACCGTCTCACCCTGGCTGGTGCAGCGTTTTCAGCTGCCATTCGAGACCGGCCATCTGCTCGCCCTCGCGGTGATCGTCTTCTCCATCCGGATCCTCGGCGAACGGGACGCCCGGACTCGCGTCGAGGCCCTGGCCGGCACCCTCTTCGGACTGGTTTACATCGCCCTGCTGCTTTCCTATCTCGTGCGCATCGTCATCGCCGATCCCGCCCGCCCCGCCCAGGGTCTGCT
>JBIJDP010000025.1:0-10553 GCA_044344065.1 Opitutaceae bacterium | reverse complement strand
GCCCGTCACGAGCAGAATGGTGAAGAACACCGCGCTGAGGATGCCCGCGACGATGAGCGCGATGTTGCCGATCTGGTTGGCGAAGCCCTGGGCGAAGGCACCCTCGGGCTCGGTCTTGGTCTCGGCCGGGGAGTTTTCGAACTCCCGGTCCACCGCCTGCGCCACTGCCGCCGCCTGAGCCGGGTCCTTCACCCGGATAGTATACCAGCCGACCAGGCCCTGGCCCCAGTTCTGGGCCTTGCGGGACTCGTCGAAATAATCGTACCGGAAGAAAAACGACGTGGTGTCCGTGCCCTTTTCCTTGCCGTCATAGATGCCAACGAGGTCGAACTCCCAGGGCTTCCGCAGCCAGATGGGGGATATGATCGGGATCTTGTCACCGATCTTCCAGTGGAAGCGCTCGGCGGTGCTCCGGCCGACAATGGCGCCGGTGCGTGTGGCGAGCCACGCCTGCATCTGGTCGGCCGGCAGGATAAATTCCGGAAACATGGCCATGAACTGCTCCGACTCGACGGGGCACTGCATGAAGAAGTTCTTCGGGTCCTGGTAGATGCCGCCGAACCAGGTCTGGTGTGCCGCGGCGGCGACGCCGGGGATGCGTTCCATCCGCGCCTGATAGCTCTCCGGCAGCAGCTGGATGATGGAGACCTTGTGCCGCACGATCAGCCGGTCCGCCCCGGCCATTTCCACGCCGCCGACCAGCGCCTGCTTGACGGCGCAGAGGAACCCGAAAAGCACGAACGCGACCAGAATCGACAGCAGCGTCAGCGAAGTCCGCAGCTTGTGCCGCAGCAGGTTGCCCCGGATGAGATGGAAAAATTTCCTGGCGGCAACGGGGAGCGCGGGCGGCCCGCGCGCTTCCGATGGCTGGCGGGCCGGCGGCCCGCGCTCCCGGGAAAGGATTTCATGCGAGCGGGGTGTTGGTCAGCTCGCCCTTGTTGAGGTAGACCGTGCGGGAGGCCCGGGCCGAGGCGTGCGGGTCGTGGGTCACCATGATGATGGTCTTGCCGTGCTCACGGTTCAGCGCCTGCAGCAGGTTCAGGATCTCGTCGCCCGACTTGCGGTCGAGGTCGCCGGTCGGCTCGTCGCACAGGAGGAGTGTGGGATCGGTGACGATGCCGCGTGCGATGCCCACGCGTTGCTGTTCGCCGCCGGACAGCGTGCGCGGATAGTGCTGCGCCCGGTGGGTCAGGCCGACCATCGCCAGCGCGGTCTCCACGTGTTTCCGCCGTTCAACCTTCGTCAGGTGGGTGAGCAGCAGCGGCAGCTCCACGTTGCGCTCGGCGGTCAGCACCGGGATCAGGTTGTAGAGCTGGAAGACAAAGCCGATGTGCCGCGCGCGCCAGGCGGCAAGCTGGTGGTCGGAGAGCTGCTCGATGTGATCGCCGGCGACGCTGACCTTGCCCTTGGTCGGGCGGTCGAGGCCGCCGATCAGGTTCAGCAGGGTGCTCTTGCCGGAGCCGGAGGGGCCCATCAGGGCGAGGAATTCGCCCGCGGGGACCTGCAGGTTGAGGTTCGCGAGCACATGAATGTCCTCCGTGCCGCGATGGAATACCTTCTCCACGCCTTCGACGCGCACGAGCGCGCCGTTTGCTGCCGGTTGGTCACTCATAAATTCTTTTCCACAACCGCCGTGCCGTCCGCCAGTGTGGCGGGGGGATCGAGGGCCAGCGATTCGCCGGCGGACACGCCCGCGCTGAGCAGCACCTCGTCGTCCTGGCGGCTGGCGACCGTGACGGCGCGGCGCTCCGCCCGGCCGTTCCGGATGACAAAGACGATGTCGCGTCCGCTCTCGTTGCGCAGGGCGCTCCGGGGAATGAGCACGGTACGAAGCGCATTGCCGGACGCGACGGCGGGGCCGGAGTCGCGAAAGGCGACCTTCACGGCCATTTCCGGCAGGATACGCGGGTCGGGCTGGTCGAAGCCCACCCGCACCCGGACCGTGGATTTCTGCCGGTCGGCGGTCGGGATGATGGCGATGACCTGGCACGGAATTTTCCAGTCGGCGTAGGCGTCGAGCGTCGCCTCGACCTGCTGGCCGGGGGCCACGCGGTTGATGTAGCTCTCGTTGACGTCGATTTCGATCTCCAGCGAGTCCATGTCCACGATGGTGCAAATGCCGGTGCGCGTGAACCCCCCGGACGACATGGGCGAAATCATTTCGCCGGGTTGGGCGTCCTTTGAAGTAACGATGCCGGCGAACGGCGCGCGGATGACCGTGTCGTCCAGTTGCTGCTGCCAGATGGCGACGGTGTGTCCGGCCACGGCGACGTCGGATTCCTGCAGGGCCAGCCGGGCCTGCATGGCCAAGGCCGCGGCCTCCGCGTGATCGTAGTCGGCCTGGGCGGCGACGCTGCCCTTGAGCAGGGTCTGCTGGCGGGTCCGTTCCTGTTCCGCCTCGCGGAGGCGCACGCGGGTTTCCTCCAGGGCGGCGCGGGCCGAGTCGTGCTGGGCGGCGGCGAGTTGCAGGCTGGCACGGGCGTTGGTGTCGTCGAGGCGCGCGAGCACCTGTCCGGCGGTCACCTTCACTCCTTCCTCGATCAGGACTTCCGTCACCTTGCCGGTGACCTTGGAGGAGACGGTGGCCTCGCGGCGGGCGGTGACGTAACCGGAGGCATTGAGCACCGTGCGCCGGGTGCCGGCATCCGTTGAGAGCTCGCGGGCGACCGCGCTGCGCACCTCGATCGCGGCCGGCCGCTTTTGCCACCAGATGGCCGCCGCGATGACGACCAGGGCGATGAGGAAAAACGCGAGCGGCGCCATGCGCCGGGGCGAATCTGGTTTGTCGCTTCGCTCGATACGCAGGTCGTCCAACCGCGGGGCCGGTGCGCTCATATCCGGGCATTTATGCGGGCGGACCGAACGGGGTCAATGGCCGAGCGGAGGCGGGACTGGAAGCGGGCGGCTTGGGCGGCCGGAGGATGCATCAGGCGACCCATCGTCGCGACAGACCGGTCCCCTCAGTCCGGCAAAGACAATCTCGACCCCGGGTGGCCCCCATCTAGTCTGCCCTGGTGACACTCTTCCTTGAAAGCGGGGCCTCGCTCGCGGCATTGCTGGCCGCGATACTGCTGTCGCTCGAACTCGGTCGACGCATCGGAGCCCGCCATTGGCGGAACGACCCGGCCGGGGCCGACAAGGGCACGGCACCGATCGAGGGCGCGGTGTTCGGCCTCATGGGCCTGATCATTGCCTTCACTTTTTCGGGCGCGCTCAGCCGCTACGACAGCCGGCGCGATCTCATCCTGCAGGAATCCAATGCCATTGGCACCGCCTGGCTGCGGCTGGACCTCCTCCCGGCTGAAACACGCGCCGCCATGCAGCCGGATTTTCGCCGTTACCTGGACCTCCGGCTGTCCGAAACCCGTGCTTCCGCATCCAGGGCCTCGGCGGAGGTCGCGGCCCTGCAGCAGAAAATCTGGACCCGGGCGGTGGAAGCAGCCCGGCGGACACCCGATCCGGGCATCACCACCCAGGTTTTGCCGGCGATCAACGCGATGTTTGACTGCGCCAGTGCGCGTTATGTGGCGACGCAGACGCACCCGCCCGCGAGCGTGTATCTCCTGCTGCTTGTGCTGGCGCTGTTGTGTGCGCTGCTGGCCGGCTACGGCATGAGCGCCAGCAAGGCGCGCAGCTGGCTGCATATCCTGTGTTTTTCCGGCAGCCTGCTGATGGCGATCTATGTCATCATCGACGTGGAATTTCCGCGGAAAGGCCTGATCCGCGTCGACCGCTACGACCAGGTGCTGATCGACCTGCGGGAATCGATGCGCTAGGGTACGTCGTCAAACCCGGGAGTTTGGCCGAATGAGGCATCCGGTGCCAATTCGGTTTGAGGTGGGAGCGAGCTTCGGAATTTAAAGCCGCTCCTACAGTAAGACGTCAGTATTCCCCTAGCGCACAAACGCACGGGCAAACTCGTGGACGGGCATCGCCTCAAGCTGGTTGCGGCTGGCGAACAATTCCATGAGCTGCGCGGCCCGGTCCCGGCCGAAGTGGGCCGCAAACGCTTCACGGGCTTTCTCCTGCAGCACGGGGATGCCTTCGCTCCGGCGGCGACGGTGGCCGAGGGGAAAATGGACTTCGACCTTGTCGGTCTTTGTGCCGTCCTGGAAGAAGACCTGCACGGCGTTGGGAATGGAGCGCTTATCGGGGTCGAGATAGTCGCGGGAGTAGGATTTGTCCTCGGTGACCGTCATCTTCGCGCGCAGGGCGTCGATGCGCGGGTCGGCGGCGACCTTGTCTTCATAATGGTCGGCGGTGAGCGAACCGAAGATGAGGCCGATGGCGGTCATGTATTGCAGGCAGTGGTCGCGGTCGGCGGGATTATGCAGCGGGCCGGTCTTGTCGATGATGCGGATGGCCGACTCGTGCGTGGTGAGCTCGATCCGTGCAACCTGGTCGAGACGATCCCGGACGAGCGGGTGGAGTTTGAGGGCGCACTCCACGGCGGTCTGCGCGTGAAACTCGGCGGGGAAGGAGATCTTAAAGAGGATATTTTCCATCACGTAGCACCCGAGGGGGCGGGCGAGCTTCACCGGGATGCCCTTGAATGAAACGTCCTGGAAGCCCCAGGTCTTGGCGGTGAGGACCGAGGGGTAGCCCATCTCGCCGGTCAGCGCGATGAGCGCGAGGCGGACGGCGCGGCTGGTGGCATCGCCGGCGGCCCAGGACTTGCGCGAGCCGGTGTTGGGGGCGTGGCGGTAGGTGCGGAGCGCGGAGCCATCTAGCCATGCGTGCGAAATCGCATTGATGACCTGTTCGCGGGTGCCGCCGAGCATCGCGGTGGTGACGGCGGTGGAGGCGACGCGGACGAGGAGGACGTGGTCCAGGCCGACGCGGTTGAAGGAATTTTCGAGGGCGAGGATGCCCTGGATTTCGTGGGCCTTGACCATGGCGGTGAGGACGTCGCGAATGGTGATGGCGGATTGCGGAAGGCGGATTTCGGATTGAAAGGCGGCGGGCTTCGCGCCGGCAGCCTGGTGGCGGCTCAGCCAGTCGGCGGTGGCTAAGATCGCACCCAGGTTGTCGGAGGGGTGGCCCCATTCGGCGGCGAGCCAGGTGTCGTTGAAATCGAGCCAACGGACGATGGCTCCGATGTTGAACGCAGCCTGGACGGGATCGAGTTCGTAGGTCGTGCCTGGGACGCGAGCCCCGTTGGTAATCACGGTGCCGGGGACGACCGGGCCGAGGAGTTTGGTGCAGACCGGATAGGCGAGGGCCATGATGCCGCAGGCGAGCGTGTCGGCGAGACACCAGCGGGCGGTGTCGAGGGCCTCCTCGCTCGTGATGGTCGCGTGCAGCGCGTAATCGGCCAGGTCGGCGAGGAGTTTATCAGGAGCGGGGCGGATGTTGGAGATGGGTGCGGACATGGAGATTGGTTGAAGCGCAAAGACGCGAAGACGCTAAGCTCTGAGCTAAGAGTTCTTTTGGATCGGACCTTCGCGACTTTGCATCTTTGCGCTTAATCCCGGTTTTCAAGTGGCACATAAGGCCGGTCGGCGGGGCCGGTGTAGTTGGCGCTGGGGCGGATGATCTTGCCGTCGGCGCGTTGTTCGATGACGTGCGCGGCCCAGCCGGCGGTGCGGGCCAGGACGAAAAGCGGGGTGAACATGGCGGTGGGCACGCCCAGCTCGTGGTAGGCGACGGCGCTGTACCAATCGAGGTTCGGGAACATGCGCTTCTCGTTCCACATCACCGTTTCGAGCCGTTCGGCGACATTGAAGAGGTTCAGGTGGCCGGCGGCTGTGCAGAGATCGCGGGCGATTACCTTGATGATGGCGCTCCGCGGATCGGACACCGTATAAACCGGGTGCCCGAAGCCGATGACGATTTCCTTGCGGGCGAGCCGGACGCGGAGATCGGCCTCGGCCTCGTCGGGCGTGCGGTACCGTTGCTGGATCTCATAGGCGACCTCGTTGGCGCCGCCGTGCTTGGGTCCGCGCAGGGCGCCGATGGCGCCAGTGATGCAGCCGTAAAGACCGGAACCGGTGCCGGCGATGACCCGGGCGGTGAAGGTGGAGGCGTTGAACTCGTGCTCGGCGTACAGGATCAGCGAACGGTCGAGGGCGCTGACGTGCTCGGGTTGCGGATCGCGCCGGTGCAGGAGACGCAGGAAATGGGCGGAGATCGTCGCATCGCCGGTCTCGACGTCAATGCGCCGGCCGGTCGTGGCGAAGTGGTGCCAGTAGAGCAGCATCGACGGGAAGCAGGCGATGAGGGTGTCAGCGATGCGGCGCGCGATCGCCGGGTCCTTCGGTCCGCTGCCATCGGGGGCGGATGGCTCGGTGTCCATCGCGCCCAGGGCGGAACAGCCGGTGCGCAGCACGCCCATCGGGTGGGAGCGGGCGGGGAGCTGCTCCAGGATCGCGCGCAGCGGTGCGGAGAGCCCCCGGAGGGCGGCGAGGCGCATCCGGTAGGCCGTGAGCTCGACGCGGTTGGGCAGGTGCCCGTGGATCAGGAGGTGGGCGACCTCCTCGTAGGTGGAGTGGGTCGCGAGTTCGGCGATGTCGTAGCCGCGGTAGTGCAGGTCGTTGCCCGACTGGCCGACAGTGCAGATGGCGGTGTTGCCGGCGACGACGCCGGAGAGGGCGACGGATTTCTTGGCCTTGGGAGTGAGCGCGGGATTGGAGCTCATGGGGTGGGGTGGGGTGATCTACCGTGAGCATCGCACCGCCAAGCTTTACTGCAATCCGAAGGATCACATTTGGACGCATGTTTACGCCAAATGTAGGAGCGGCTTTACGCCGCGACCGGATGTCGCGGGACGCGTGCTCGCGGAAACCCGCCGCCGTAGATCAGCGCGCTTGCGCGCGCCCAAGCCGCGCCCGCAAGCGGGCTGCCTACGATGGTAAGACCAATCCATGGGAGGGGCTTTCTGCCCGGTGAAACCAGAGCGTCAACGGCACTCCGCATATTATCCCGCGGGACGCCCCGGGGGCCGTCCCGGCGACGGTTTGCGCAAGACTTCGAATTCGAGGCGGCGGCGCTCACGGAAGCGGCGCTGTCGTTCGGCATTCGCTCGGCGGAGTTCCGTCGCGGACTTGGCCGGCCGGCCGGCCACGAGTTTGAGGGGTAGGTCCACGGCGGATGTGTAGAGGTTGCGCGACTTGAAAGGCGCCGGCGAATCACGCAGGGCCACAAGGCGGGCGTGCACATCGGTTTCCCCGGTGGCGAACCAAGGTTCCGGGGCAACCCGACCCCGGGTCCAGGTCGGCACGGGCAGGCCGGCCTGGATGGCAAGGTATTCCGCGGACGCGGCCAGCCAGGCATCCGCAATCTTCCCCTCCGCAAAAGCGCGGGAAAGCCGCGGTGGGGCATCGTGGATCGCCTGCACCACTTGGGGCCGGGAGGTAAAGGTCCGCAGGGTGTGCAGCCAGTCCTGGAAATACCGCCCGAAGGCATCGAGCGAGTCCGCCTGCTCCGCCACTTCCCTAAGGGTGCGTGGCCGGTTCATGGCCTGCCCTCCTGAATGACCCGTGCGACCAGCCGGCGCGTACGGTCCGGCAGAACGTCGTGGGGAAAGAAACGGTCGAAAAGCGCTTCAACCTCCGCCAGCGACTTGGGGTGGATCTTGCGCAGCAGGAAAGCGATATCCTCTTCGTCGCCCGCATAGCCCGGCAGTCGCGGACGTGACGCCCGGAGTTTCAGGGCCAGGAGGTAGGCAGCTGTTGGTACGGACACTTTCAGTCCAGGACCGAAATCCGTCGCAGGTACGCGTCGCTTCTCCTCTTTTTCCGCCAGGAATTGCCGGACATGATCGCTGAGCCAGTCCTCGGGCAGGGCCTGTTCGTGGGCCACGATGGCGGCCAGGCGCCGGCCTTCCGCCGCGGGGCGCAGCAAAGCGTCGACGTCGCGCGTGCTTTCGCGGGAGCCGTAGACCAAGGTGAACACCGCTCCGCCGTAGAGGGAAATCTCCAGCGTGATGCCTTCCGCCCGGGCGAGTTCCCCCAGACGGCGGAGTGCCGCAAGCAGGCGCGGACGGGACAGGGCTTCGTAGGGCATAGATAAAACGTTACGTAACGTTTTATTAATGGCAAGGGTAACCTGGCCGGCACCGCAACGGGAGGGAGCGGGCTGGTCGCGTTCCCATCCAAGCTGTCGAGTCCTGTAC
Organism: Opitutaceae bacterium; assembly: GCA_044344065.1. GTDB lineage: Bacteria > Verrucomicrobiota > Verrucomicrobiia > Opitutales > Opitutaceae > UBA2377. The sequence goes on along the minus strand of JBIJDP010000025.1, from coordinate 2,440 downwards.
GCGTAGCGGTGGCGGAAGGACAGGTGCCGGATAAGCCGCTTGGATGCGGTCACAAATTGTGACCGGTTCGGTGCATGAGATTTGTTCCTGAAGGTGGGGCGCGCCTTCAGCCCTTGCATTAGGGTTGGCCATCAATTCCTGGGGCGACGCCCCAGGTTATTATAGCGGCAGGTCTTCAGCCGGTGGAGACAGAGCGCGGGAGGTGCGGCGCAATCATAACCTCCCGCTCATGCCTGCACCGCTTTCAAACTACAGGAGGCTCGGATTTGATTCATGCCTTTGGGGGAGTGTATCCCAAGGTGGCGTAAAGATCGGTGCGGGTTTGCATTTTGCCGATCGCGGATTGCTGGGTGCCGGCGGTGCGGATCGCGGTGTAAACGTCGAACGCGCCCGCGGCAGCGGCCCGGGAGGCGGAGAGGGGGTAAAGGACCAGTGCGACTCCGGCGGAGCGGAGTTCGTCGAGGGTGAAGAGCGGAGTCCGTCCGAACTCGGTGAGGTTGGCGAGGACTGGGGCCTTCACGGCGGCGGTGAACGTGCGGTATTCTTCGAGGGTGGTCAGGGCCTCGGCGAAGATCATGTCGGCGCCGGCGGCGACGTAGGCCTGGGCGCGGGCGATGGCGGCGGGCAGACCTTCGACCGAGGCGGCATCGGTGCGGGCCATGACGATGAAAGACGCCTCGGGCTTGCCGCTGACGGCGGCGTGGACGCGGGCGGCCATTTCGTTGGCGGGCACAAGGTGCTTGCCGGGCAGGTGGCCGCAGAGTTTGGCCGGCACCTGGTCCTCAATGTGCACGGCGGCGGCGCCGGCGGCCGCCATGGCGCGTACGGCGGCGGCGGGGTCTTCCCAACCGGTGTCGATGTCCACGAGCAGCGGGAGATCGACCCGGGCCGTGATGCGGCGGGCGTCGGTGACCACGTCGTCGAGCGTGGTCTGGCCGATGTCGGGCCGGCCCAGCGAGTGGTTGGCGACACCGGCACCGGAGAGGTAGAGCGCGCGGAAGCCGGCGCGCTGCGCCAGCAGGGCGGCGTAGGCATTGATCGCACCGGCGATCTGGAGCGGTTTTTCGGCGACGAGCGCAGCGCGGAATTTGGCACCCGGGGTCATGTGGGGAGGGTGCAGGGAAACAATGGCCGCCCTCGAGTCAGGTCAAATGCAGATGATGCGGAGGTGGCGAGAGCCGTTCTTTTACTCTTTCTCTTAATCTTTATCTTTCTCTTTCGTCAGGTCCGTCTGAGTGCCGAGCCCTGACGAAAGAGAAAGATAAAGATTAAGAGAAAGAGGGGATGGACTGACTGCGGGAGCGTGATTTTTGCTCCTCAGTTTACCTCTAGCGAATCGGCTGTCTCCCGCACGGGTAGGAGACGCACGCGCTCCTGCATCGGGCGGTTGGGGCTGTGGAGGGCGAGCAGGAGGCGGCCTTCGAAATCGCGGAAGAGCATCGGGTGGCCGCCGTCGGCGGCATAGAGCGGGTTCTCTAATTGCTCCCACGGACCGGTGATGTCGCCGCTCAGGCTGCGGGCGAGGCCCGTGACGTAGCCGCCATGGCCGAAACTCGACCAAAGCAATAAAAGCGTGCCGGCGGCGGTGCGGTGCACCCAGGGGCCGTCGGTCACCTGGTAACCTTCGCCGTAGTCGCTTTTCTGGCGCGTGCTCCATGGGGCGGAGTTGGCGCGGAAGAGCAGGTGCGGTTCGCCGGCCCGCCGGCGCAGGTCGGGGCTCAGCGGCATGGCGTAAATCTCACCGTTCACGACCTGTGTCCATTCGCGCACGAACACGATCCACGCCTGCTCTCGCCGGTCGACGTGCAGCGTGCCATCAATGCAGAACCAGCCGAGCGGCGTCACTGAACCGTCCGAGTGCGGGGCAAACGGGCCGTCCGGCGTCGCGGCGACATGGATGGCGGTGTAATGGGCGCGGGGCTTGATCACGTTCATGCCGGCGCCGTAGGAGGCGAAGAGGTACCAGCGTCCGCGGTAGTGATGCACCTCCGGCGCCCAGTAGAAGTCCGCCCCAACCGGGCCGGCGCTGCGGCTCAGCACCGGGCGGGGTGCGCTCCACCGACGCAGGTCGGGACTGGTGCGGACGTTGAACCCGTCGGGCGCAACCATGGGCCCGCCGAGCGCCGTGGTGCCGTAGAGCCGGTAGATCCCGGCGGTGGCATCCGCGACGATGAAAGGGTCGCGCAACTGGATCGCGGCCAGATTTGGCACGACTCAAGGTGAGGGTTCGGCGAACGGCCAGAGGCCGACGCCCTTCATCCGCGTTTCAAGGGCGAATTTCCGGAAGAGCGCCTCGGTATCGGCGGCGGACACGCGGGTCGTGGTCAGGCCGGGTTCATTGGCCAGACGGTAGACGAGCGTGGCAATGGCGGCGGTGGACTCGGGGATGAGCTTGGGGTCCAGCTTGTCGATGGTGTCGGCGAGATCGTGATAATAGCGG
>JBIJDP010000214.1:0-5147 GCA_044344065.1 Opitutaceae bacterium | reverse complement strand
ACGGACTCGGGCGGGATGATGCCGCCGAAGGTAATGGCGCGGATACCCTCGAGTTGGAACGGCGTGTGGTCGCTGCCGAACCAGTTGATGTTGCCCACGCCCTGCTTGAGCTTCTTTTCGCCTAGGGACGTGTTGTAGCGTTCGAGCACCGGCACAAGGTCGTCGTAGCCAAGGGAGTTCACGGAGAGCGGAAAGCCGACCATGTCGAGGTTGATCATGGCGGCGACCGGCCGGTCCTTCATCGTGGGGGCATGGACGCGCGAGCCCCAGAGACCCTGTTCCTCGCCGTTGAACCAGACGATCTCGATGGTGCGCTCGTTCAGCGGCGCGTGATTTTTGAGGACCTTGGCGAGGGCGTAGAGCTGCGCCGTGCCGGTGCCGTTGTCCATCGCACCCTGGCCGAGGTCCCAGGAATCAAAGTGTGCGCCGACGACAATGGTGTCGGCGGTGCGGCCGGGCAGCGTGGCCACGATGTTGGCGGTCTCGATTTCCGTGCAGTACGAACGGGTATGCATCCGCACGCGCACGGGCTGGCCGCGCTCCAGCAGGCGGCGGAGCCAGAAGCCCTCCTCCTGGGTGACGTTGTACATCGGAATCTGCATGGGCTCGCCCTTGAACGAACCGCTGCGGGCGAGGAGCTGGCCGCCATTGACGCGGTTAATCCAGAGGATGCCCTTCATGCCGGCGCGCACCGCGGCGGCCTCATACTGGCCGCGGGGGACCGAGGTGTTGGGTGAGAGCAGGCCGATCTTGCCCTGGGGTGACGTGAGTTTCGCAATGTCCTCGGCGCGTCCGTCGCCGATGTCCACGATCTCGGCTTCGAAGGCCGCGTGCGGCAGCGTGTAACTGATGGCGACCACGCGGAGCGACCTTTCGAAAGGCACCAGCAGGGTGACCTCGTCCTTTTCGCGGACCCAGCCGGGCATCTTGTATTTTTCCAACCGGGCCTCGATGCCGATGGCCTTGAGCTCGGCGACGGTGCGTTCCAGCGCGCCCCAATTCTGCGGTGTGCCGGTGAGCCGGCCGCCGAAATCGTCGCAGAGCCGGGTGAGGAAGTCGTGGCCGGCAGGATCGGCGACGGCGTCGGCGTAGATGGTGTCCTGGATTTTCTGGTCGGGTTGGGCGCACAGGGCGGTGGCCAGCAGCAGGGAAAGGAACAGTGATTTCAGCATGATGGTTGAGAGAGCCACTAAAAATGATCGCAGATCTGGGTGGCGCCCGGCCTCCCTCCGTCGCCCAGCCTATGGAGGGCAGGCCGAACGGGCGGTTGGACGTGCGAAGGCCAAACGCGGCTCGCCCGGAGGTCGGGCCCTACCCACAGAAGGGGCAATCGCTGCGTCTGCCTCATGACTCGCGAATCCACACGCGCATTTCACCTTCGCCGCGGTTGGCCCAGAGGCCGTAGGGGATCGCGCGGAGTTTCACCGGCTCGGGGCCGGTAGCGGTGGTGGAGTAAAGTTCGGTGCCGGTCCGGTCGCGCGTGCCCGTAGTCTCGATGACGACGCAGCCGCCGAGCAGCGCGGGATCATGCCGGGTGGTCAGCGGGGCGGTGCGGGGCAGGGTGAGGGCGGCGAGGTTGGCGCCGTGATCGGCTTCCTCGACGCAGTAGACGACGGGTCCGCACTGCAAGGCGACATAACCCGCGACCGTGGCGACGCGGGGATCGGCGCGTACGCGCTCGACGGGCATGGGCAGGGAGAGAACAACCAGGTCGCCCGTCTGCCAGGGGCGGGACAGCGCGGCATAGCCATTGATGGGCGTGAGCGGGTGCGACTGGCCGTTGATGGAAAGGCTGGCGCCCCGGCACCAGCCCGGGATGCGCAAATACAACGTGGTGGCGGTGCCGCCACCGGAGTTCGGAGATGGGAGTTGGGAGATGGAGGTGACGGTGATCGTGACGGTTTCGGTCCACGGATAGTCTGTTTGGATGCTGAGCCGCATGTCGCGGCCCGCGGCGTTGAAACGCAAATCGCCCTCGGCATACAGGTGGAGCGCGAGGCCGTCGGGGCGCTGCGAGGCGACATATTCGCCGAGCGAGGCGAAGAGCCGCGCGACATTGGGCGGGCAGCAGGCGCAGCCGAACCAGCCGACGCGTTGGGTCTTCACGAGGTGGCACTCGTAGCGGCGCTTGGCGACGGCGGGGATGAGCTCGAGCGGGTTGACGTAGAAAAACTTGGTGCCGTCGAGCGACATGCCGCTCTGCACATTGTTGTACAGGGCGCGCTCCATGACATCGGCGTACGCGCCGTGCAGTTCGATCTCGAGCAGGCGGCGGGCGAAGAAGATCACGCCGATGGCGGCGCAGGTCTCGGCGTAGGCGCGGTCGGGGGGAAGGTCGAAGGGCTCGGTGAATTTTTCGCCGTAGGGTTCGGAGCCGACGCCGCCGGTGATGTAGAGATGGCGGCGCACGATGCTCTCCCAGAGCGTGCGGCAGGACTGGAGCAGGGTGGCGTCCTTGTTCTCCACGGCGAGGTCCGCCATGGCGGCGAGCAGGTACATCTGGCGCACGGCGTGGCCGACGGGCTCCTTGAGATCGCGCACGGGTTTGGCGGCCTGTAGGGTGGCGAGGCCGTCAAAGTACATGTGCCACGGGAGCTTGTCCTCCCCGCGGCGCTTGGTCTCGGCCATGAGGTAGTTGGGCTCCTGGCCACGCTGATCAATGAAGTAGGACGCGAGCTTGAGATAACGCGCTTCACCCGTGGCGCGGGCGAGTTTCACGAGCGCGAGTTCGATCTCCTCGTGGCCGCAGTAGCCCGGGATCTGGCCGGGGCCGAGGCCGAAGGTGCGGTCGATCAGGTCGGCGAGTTTGCCGACCACGTCGAGCAGCGTGCGCTTGCCGGTGGCGCGGAAGTGCGCGACGCCGGCCTCGATCATATGGCCGGCGACATAGAGCTCGTGGCAGTCGCGCAGGTTGGCCCAGCGGTTCTGCGGTTCGACGAGCTGGAAGAAGGTGTTGAGGTAGCCGTCGGTGCCCTGGGCCTTCGCGATCGTGGCGATGAGGCGGTCGAGTTCGGCGTCGAGTGCCGCATCCGGATGCGTGGCGAGCCGGTAGGAGGCGGCCTCGATCCACTTGGCGAGGTCGGAGTCCTGCCAGAAAAGGCCGTAGAACTTTCCCGGCTTTTCGCCGGCGGCGACCTTGAAGTTATGGACGCAGCCGCTGGGGTCGGCGCCGGGGACGCGGTCATTGAGGGCCTCCCACTGGTAGGGGATGACCACCTCGCGGACGAGGCGGGTGCGCTCCGCCAGAAAGCCGCGGGTGAAGCGGACGTTGGCGAGGGGGAGGGCGGAAGGGTAGTTCATGCGGGCGGATGAAAGCGGGGGAGCTACGAGTGGGAGCGAGTGGATTGGCGGTGCGAGGGATGAATATGAATAACTCTTAAAGCTTAACTTTTAACGCTTAACGCTGAACTGAGGATCCTCCACTCGCTCACGCTCGTAGCTACGGGACTGGGGAACCGGCCTCACGCAAAGCGCAGGGAGGCGACGGCGCCGGGGGGGAGGGTGGCGGTGACTTGGGTTCCACTTATACGCACGCCATCGAATGGGCGGCTGGCGACGGCGCGTGGATGGTCGAAGGTGTTGCAGGTGTTGAGATCGGACGAGGCCAGGAGGCGGGCTTCGCTCACGACCGGGGTGCGGCCGGTGAGGGCGAGGGTTATTTCCGCCGGGGCGGCGGGATCGGTGTTGCAGAGCGTCACGGTGACCGAGTTATCCGCGGCGAGCGAAGCGGTGGCGGAGACGGCCGGATAGGCCATGCCCTCGTGCTTCAATGTCGCGGCATCGCTGTGCACGGGCAGGCGGCGGGCGTCCTGGTGGGCGGCGTAGAAACCCATCACATCCCAGGTCGGCGTGAGCACGAGGCGGCCGCCGCCCTCCTCGGTGAGCGCCACGGCCTGGAGGACGTTGACGGTCTGCGCGAGGTTGGCGATGCGCACGCGTTCGCAGTGGTTGATGAAGATGTTGAGGGTGAGTGACGCCAGGACGGCATCGCGGATCGTTTGCTGCTGGTAGAGGAAGCCGGGGTTGGTGCCGGGTTCGACGGCGTACCAGGAGCCCCATTCGTCAACGACGAGGGCGGTCTTGGCGGCGGGATCGTAGCGGTCCATGACCGCGCGGTGGCCGCGGATGTGGTCGTCGATCTTCCAGCCGAGGGCCATGACGGTCTTCCAGCCGTCGTGGTTGAAGCCGGTGGCGGGATGCTTCGGCGGGAAATCGCCGGGCACCACGTAGTAATGGAGCGAAAGACCCTGGAGCATCGGTCCGCCAATGGGACCCTTGAAGGCCTCGCGCATCTGGACGTCGGTCCAGTGGAAGTCGTCGTTGCGCGCGCCGCCGGCGACGCGGTACAGCGGGGCGTTGGGGAAGTCGCGGACGTAGGTGGCGAAGCGGCGGTACTCGTTGGCGTAATACTCGGCCGTCATGTTGCCGCCGCAGCCCCAGTTTTCGTTGCCCACGCCCCAGAGGCGGACCTTCCACGGCTCGCGCCGGCCGTGGGCGGCGCGCAGGTCGGCGAGGGAGCTGGCGGCGGCGTTGCAGTATTCGACCCAGTCGCGCAGTTCGGCGGGGGAGCCGCTGCCGACGTTGCCGGCGAGGTAGGGCTCGCAGCCGATCTGCTCGCAGAGATCGAGGAACTCGTGGGTGCCGACGGCGTTGGTCTCAACGACACCGCCCCAATGGGCGTTGATCCGGCGCGGACGCTGCTCACGCGGGCCGATGCCCTCGCGCCAGTGGTAGTCGTCGGCAAAACAGCCGCCCGGCCAGCGGAGGTTAGGGAGGCGGATCTGCTTCAGGGCGGCGACGAGGTCGCTGCGCCACCCGCGGACGTTGGGCACCTTGGATTCCGGGCCGACCCAGAGGCCGTCGTAGATGCAGCGACCGAGGTGCTCAGCGAAGTTGCCGAAGACATGGCGGTCGATGACGGGACCGGGCTCGGCCGCATGGATGGTGAGGTGGGTGCTCATCGCGGATGATGTTTAAGTCTGAAGTTTAAGTTTAGGTCTGAAGCTGGATGTTTGTGGTCGGAACCGCGAAGGACGCGAAGGGGCGCTAAGTTCGATCCGTGATTACAGGAGGTAACAGAGGGAACGGAGAGGCTAAGCGTTCAAATCTCCGCGCTCTCTGCTTCCTCCTGTGAGATGGATCGGTTT
>JBIJDP010000320.1:0-4166 GCA_044344065.1 Opitutaceae bacterium | reverse complement strand
GCGCACCTACCGCCGGGCCGGCCTGGCCCTGCCGGCCGCGGAGCGCGCCGAGGTTGAGAAACTCCGTAAGGACCTCGCGGCGTTGACCACTGAGTTTTCTGTCAACATCAACGCCGCCCGCGGCCCGGTTGATTTCACCGCCGAGGAACTCGCCGGCGTGCCGCAGAGCTTTCTCGACAGCCCCGGCGTGAAGCAGCCCGACGGCCGCTACCGCGTGATGGCGAACGTCACCTGGCATGCCCAGGCCATTTCGGACAACGCCCGCAATCCCGACGTTCGCCGGCAGGTGAACGTCACCCGCGGCCGCCTCGCCCGCGAGACCAACATTCCCGTCCTCAGCAAGCTCGTCGCCCTCCGCGCCGATATTGCCCGGCGCCTCGGCTACGCCACCTGGGCCGACTACCAGATCGAGACCCGCATGGCCAAGACTGGCGGCGCGGTCGTGGAGTTTGAGGAGAACCTCGTGCAGGGACTGCAGCCGAAATTCGCCGCCGAAATGGAAACCCTGCGCGCGCTCAAGGCCGCGGACACCGGCAAGCCGGACGCGAAGATCGAACCGTGGGACATCGGCTTCTACACCAACAAGCTGCTCAAGGAGCGCTATGCGGTGGATACCGAAAAGCTCCGCGCCTACTTCCCCTACCAGGCGACGGTCGACGGCATGTTTGCCATCTACCAGAAGATCTTCGGGCTCAAGTTCACCGCGGTGGAGCCGCCCTATGTCTGGGCGCCCGGCGTGCAGCTCTACATCGTGGCCGACGCCGCCACTGCCGTCCCGATGGGGGCCTTCTACCTCGACATGTTCCCGCGCGAGGGAAAGTTCAACCACTTCGCCTGCTTCACGCAGAAGTCCGGCGGCGTGATGGCCGACGGCCGCTACGACCTCCCGGTGGCCGCGCTGCTGTGCAATTTCCCGGCGCCTTCCGCCGACCAGCCCTCGCTGCTCAAGCACAATGACGTTGTCACGCTCTTCCATGAGTTCGGCCACGTCATGCATGCCATGCTCAGCCGCTCCCGCTACGTGGCCCAGGGCAGCTTCACCGTGCCGCAGGACTTCGTCGAGGCGCCTTCGCAGATGCTCGAGAGCTGGGTGTGGGACAAGGCCGTGCTCGACACCTTCGCCGCGGACTACCGCGATCCCAGCCGGAAGATCCCGACCGAGACCATCGACTCGATGGTCGCCGCCCGCCAGGCCACGGAGGCCTTCGGCACGCGGCGCCAGCTCTCGCTCGGCCTGATTGATCTGGCCATGCACCACGTGTCCGCGGCGGATGCCGCCAAACAGGACATCGTGGCCGTGACCAACGCAGTGAGCGCCCGCGTGGCGGTGGCCCCCGCCCCCGACACGGCCTTTGTCGCCTTCTTCGGCCACATGGCCGGCTACGATGCGGGCTACTACGGCTACATGTGGGCCAATGTGCTGGCGAAGGACATGGCCAGCATCTTCAAGTCGGCGCCCGGCGGCTTCCTGGATGAGAAGGTCGGCCGCCGCCTGCGCGACGAGATTTACGGCGTGGGCAACACGCGCGACGTGGCCGAGTCGGTGGAGAAATTCCTCGGCCGCCCGCGTTCGCAGGAAGCCTTCCTCGAATTCGTCGGCATCAAGAAGTAAGCCGGCCGCCCGCTTATCCTGACCGGAGTATTTAACCACTGATGGGCACTGATTACCACTGATCCAATCAGTGTGTATAAGTGTTCATCAGTGGTTTCTTATTACCCAGTTGAAGAACCAGATCATTGGCCGCAAAAGGCTCAAAATGCTCAGGAATGAAACCCCGGCCTCCTTTTGTGCCTATTGAGCCTTATGTGGCCATCTCAGTCTCAGCCTGGCCGTGTTTTTAGAATTCGCATTCTCGGTAGGTCAGCGCGCTTGCGCGCGCCCAACCCGCGCCCGCCAGCGGGCTGCCTACCGTGGCCGCGGCGGACCTGATTGTGATTTTCACGCACCCTCCTCATCGTTCCAGCTAACTCACTCCTATGAAGAATCGCCCCAGTCTGATTCCCATGCTCGCGGTCGCGCTGCTTGCCGCCGCCGGGCCTGCCATATCCCCCGCCGCGCCGGCCACGTATGCCGATTTCCAGGCGAAGGCGCTCGGCGCCAGCTTTGTCCTGCAGTTGCCGGAGTACGCCCGGACGCCGGAGCAGATCAAGGCCGGCACGGATCTGGCCATCAGCACCGCTGAGGCGGAACTGCGGGCCCTCGTGGCGCAGGATGCGGCCCGACTGACCTTTGCCAGCACCTTTGCCGCCAACGACGCCATTGTCGGCCGGGCGCTCACCTGGGCCAACCAGGTCGGCACGATCACCGAGACGCATCCCGACAAGGCCATGCGCGACGCCGCGCGCGATGCGGAAATGAAGCTCGAGGCGTGGTTCATCACCCTCGACTACCGCGACGACATTTACCGCGTGCTGCAGGCCTTTGCCGCCACCAAGCCGTCGCTCGACGCGCAGCAGCAGCGCCTCATGGACTACACCCTGCGCGACTACCGCCGTGCCGGACTCAACCTGCCCGCGGCCGAGCGGAACAAGGTCGAACAGCTGCGCAAGAAGCTTTCCGAGCTGGAGCAGCAGTTCTCCCGCAACATCAACGAGGCGCGGGCCCCCATTGATTTCACGGCCGAGGAGCTGGCCGGCGTGCCCGCCAGCCTGCTGGAGAGCCCCGGCGTGAAGCAGCCCGACGGCCGCTATCGCGTGCAGCCGCACATCACGTTCCACGTCGTGCTCATCTCGGAAAATGCCGACGTGGCCGAGACGCGCCGCCGGGTGAACATCGCCCGCAGCCGGCTGGCCATGGAGAAGAACATTCCCGTCCTCGCCAAGTTGGTCACCCTGCGCGCCGAGATCGCGCAGCGCCTGGGCTACGCCAGCTGGGCCGACTACCGCATCGAGGTCCGCATGGCCGGCTCGGCGGCGACCGCGTTGAAATTCGAGGAGGAACTGGTCGCCGGCCTGCAGCCGAAATTCACCGAGGAGCTGGAGGCGCTGCGCTCGCTCAAGGCGGCGCACATCGGCCAGGCCGACGCCAAACTCGAGCCCTGGGACATCGGCTATTACACCAACAAACTGATGAAGGAACGCTACGCCGTGGACGCGGAATCGCTGCGGGTGTTCTTCCCCTACCAGGCCGCCCTCGAGGGCATGTTGAACACGTACCAGCGGATCTTCGGGCTGAAGTTCACCCGGATCGAGCCGCAGTACGCCTGGGCCGAGGGCGTGCAGCTCTATATCGTGGCCGATGCCGTGACCGGCGTGCCGATGGGTGCATTCTACCTCGACATGTTCCCGCGCGAGGGGAAGTACAACCACTTCGCCCACTTCCGGCAGAACACCGGCCACCTGCTGGCCGACGGGAAGTACGAGCTCCCGGTGTCGGTGCTGGTCTGCAACTTCCCGCCGCCGTCCGCCGACAAGCCCTCGCTGCTCTCGCACGACAACATCGAGACGCTGTTCCACGAGTTCGGCCACGTGATGCACAATCTCATGGGCCGCGCCCGCTTCCAGAGCCAGACCTATGCCGGCGTGCCGAAGGACTTCGTCGAGGCGCCGTCGCAGATGCTGGAGAACTGGGTGTGGGACAAGGCTGTGCTCGACACCTTCGCCGCCGACTATCGCGATCCGTCGCAGAAGATCCCGGCTGATACCATTGCCGCCATGGTGCGGGCGCGGGAGGCGACCGAGGGCTATGCCACGCGCCGCCAGCTCAGCCTCGGGCTGATCGATCTCAAGTTCCACACCCTGTCACCCGAGGATGCCTGGACGGCCGACGTCGTCACGATGAGCAACGACATCATCGCCAAGGTGGGCATCGCCCCGGCGCCCGACACCGCGTTTGTGGCGAACTTCGGCCATCTTGCCGGTTACGATGCCGGGTACTACGGTTACATGTGGGCCAAGGTGCTCGCCACCGACATGGCCAGCATCTTCAAGAGCGCCCCCGGCGGATTCCTGGACGAGAAGGTCGGCCGCCGCCTGCGCGACGAAATCTATGGCGTGGGCAATACCCGCGACGTGGCGCAGTCGGTGGAGATCTTCCTTGGCCGTCCGCGTTCGCAGGAACCCTTTTTGGTGTACGTCGGGATCAGGAAGTGAGGTCCTGACGGGGAATTCGACCGCGGGTTCCACGGATGAGGTTTTGTCTCATTCGTGGACTGCATCAAGGAGGC
>JBIJDP010000237.1:0-4922 GCA_044344065.1 Opitutaceae bacterium | reverse complement strand
GGAAGTTTGAGCGGCGGCGAACGTGAGGCCCTCGCCCGCCGTTTAATCGCCGAGGACGGACCGGCCTGCTCGCGGGCCGTGCGGGGCATGACCCATCACGACCAGGTGGAGGGATGGACCATGCTGCCGCCGGCACCGGGTGCGAAGCTCTTTGATGTCAGCCGCTGGCCTTCGATCCTTGACCAGACCAACCTGCGCATCATCGCCACCACGGGCCTCGCCGCGGTCGCCAGCTTTCTCAAGGGCAGACACCCCGCCGCGGAAGAATGGGCGAAGGAGAGCCGGGACAGCCTGCGTCTGTTCGCCTCGCGCATGCCCGCCGACCAGTCATTCGGGGAGGGCCCGGGCTACTGGGACTTCACCTTCACCTATTACATCCTGTCGCTGGAACTGCTCCGGCAGTCGTACGGGTTCGATGAGCGCGGCACGGTGGATTTTCCCGCCATGGCCCGCTACGCCTTTGCCGTGGCGGCACCCACGCGGGGCAAGGACAATGATTGCATCAATTATGGCGACGCTGGCGGGGCGGCCACGGCCAACCCGCTGACCTGGATCGCCCGGGAATACCGCGACGGCACGGCCCAGGCCCTTGTCCTGCGTCCGGGGGCGGTCATGGACGCCGAGATCAGTTGCTGCGCGGCCATCTGGTTTGATCCCACCGTTCCGGCGCAACCGGCCGCGGATCTCCCGCTGGACCGGCAGTCGGCACCCGGTCTTGTCGTTTCCCGCTCCGGCTGGCAGCCCGGGGACAGCATCGTCAGCCTGCGCTGCGGCGGTCCGGCCAACCACGAGCACGCTGACCGCAACAGCGTGATCTTCATGGCGCACGGCGAACGCCTCCTGCACGACCCGCTCGGCGCGAGCTATTTCCCCCACGATCCCAAATGGCTGCTGCGGCAGACCGCCGCGCACACCGCGCTGCTGATCGACGGCCACGGACACGTGTACATTGACGGATCGGCCGGCACCCACGATTCGCCCGCGGCCGCCCGGCTGGTCGAGTATCAGGTCGGCCTGGACACGATGCGCGCCACGAGCGATGCCACGGAAGCCTACCGACTCGCCGGCCTGCCGGTGCGGCGCGTGCGGCGCACCGTGGTCTTCCTGAAGCCGGCGGTGCTCGTGTTGTTCGACGAGGTGTCGCTCGAACAGCCGGCCACGGTGCAGGCGCGCTTCCAGGTGTTCAACGATGACAAGCAGGGCCGGCTCCAATGCAGCGAGCGCCGCTTCCGGATCGACCGGCCGGCCGCTTCGCTGCTGGCCCGCGTGGCCACGCCCAACGCGGCGACCGTGACCGCGGGCCGGCTGGAGATTCCTGACGCCGGTGATCAATATCCCTTCGCCGAGATCGCATCGGCGGCGGCCATGGAGCACCGCATCCTGACGGTCTGCACTGCGGCGCCCGCTGGCACGGACCACGGCGACGTCACCCTGGCAGCCGCGGGTGAATTGTGGCAGGTGAGCGGTTCCCACCTCGGCCGGAAGATTTCACTGCAGATCGGGCTGGCGGCGGACGGAAGTACATTGGTGATCTTCTGAGCCACTGCCGCGTCCCGGAATACCATATTGAAATCACTCAGGGCATTGTAGCTACGAACGTAAGCGAGTGGACGTACCCGTCCTCCTTCGCATACCAAACCAAGGGTCAACGGCGGCGGAACTCTTCCCAGTTGGCCAGTTGGTAGATATCGGGGCCGGAGGGCACGACGAGGCCCTGGTCAATGAGCAACTGGAAGCGATCGCGACCCTTTTCGACGGACCAGAAGAACTCGCGGTTGAGCAGCACGGCATCGGCTTTCACCTGGAGCGGTCCGGCCAGCGTGCGCTGGCGGCCCTGGAGCGACTGCAACTGGCGGTTGGCATCGCGCCAGCGCAACCATGCGGGCGGGGTCACGGTGATGCCGTGCAACTTCGCGAAGGCCAATAGCTGGGTCTCCTGCGCCATGGCCTCGGGGGGACCAAACACGCCGATCCATGTGCTGTAGTCACGGATGGGATCCCAGAGGGTATTGGCCCGGCGCGTGAGTTCGGCCTGGTCCAACCCGCCCCGGGCATCGGACTCGAGCGCCGCGAGTTTGACACGGAAATCGGCGAAGGCGCGGATCTGCCAAAGGTGAGGCTGGATCAGCTCGATGAAGGTCGCGGGCGGGAACGGGAGCGGAAACTTCGGCACGTAGTTCGCATCGGTGGTGAGGGCCGCCAATGCCGCGATCGCCGCGTCGGCGCGCCGGAGGTCTTCAGCTGGGTCCGCGGTGCCGAGACGGTGCGTGGGCAGCGACCACCAATAGGTGTCCCAGGTGGGTCCGGTGCGCACATCCTGGATGAGTTGGAGCGCGGCGAGCACCGCCGGGCCTTGGTGCGGACCCCAGATGCCCTCGGTGATTTCACGCAGGAGCTCGTCGGGATCGCGGGCGGGATTCCAGAGGAGCTGGCCGGCGGCGTAGAGGGAGAAGATGTTGACGAGGTGGCAGGCCTCCATCTCGGACCAGTAGGTGACGGGATGGAGCCGATGGGCACCATCCCGCATCTGGCGGTAAAAGTGCGCGAGCAACCGGGCATTCACATGCATGGTTGGCATCTGGTCCGACTCGATCTCGGCGGTGTGCCAGCCCCAGACGCCGAGTTCGACCCCGTGCTGGCGGGCGGCCTCGTGCAAGGCCTCGCGCCGGCCCGGCGGATAGGTGTGGGGCATGGTGTTCTCGAGGAAGAGGACTTCCTTGAATCCCCGGTCCAGCAACTGGCGCATGTAGGCGCCTTCCTCCTCGGCGGCCCAAAAATCGACGCCGAAGCGGATGCGCGGATTCCGGGCGCGGAATTTGTCCTGGAGGAGGCGCATGTAGGCGAACACGTCGGCGCGGTCCTTCAGCATGCCGGGGTCGTAGAAATGGGTAATCAACAGATCCACGTCTGGCGCGAGTTCGGCGTAGCCGCTGTAGTATTTTTCGAAGGTCGCGCGCACGGCGGGATCATCGAAGGCGGTGCGCCCGGCGGACGGCGCATAGGTGACGGTGGAATCGACCCAGCCGAAGCCATCGAACTGTGCGGCCCAGACCCAAAGAGTCACATCCTGCACATTCGCGCGGAGGGCGCGGGTGAACAGACGCAAACGGTCATGATAGGCCGCGGCCGATCCGGCGGTGGCGTAATTGGCGACGGTGCCCATGAGCTGTGCGCCGCTGAAGCCGAACCAGTCGAACATGTCGGTGTAGGCCGCAACCTGCCCCTCGTCGTAGCGCCAGACATTCATGCGCTGGTCGGCCTGGGGATTGGAGAAAACCCCGCGCACGAGCTCGGGGCTCCAGGCGCAGAGTGTCCATTCGCGCCGGGCAATCCACGGGCTCTCCGCCAACCGGAGAACGGGAAACACAAGCCCGGGCGCGCGTTGCTCGCTGCGAATGACGAGGCGCTGCACGGAGCGCTTGAGGCCGCGGTCCGTCCGGCCGGTCGCGACGACAACCTCGCGGCCGTCCACGCGGCGGGTCTCAAGGGCAAAGGCCTCGGGTGAATCCCCGGGGATCACGAGGCCGGGCGACAGACCCCGGCCCTCGGCGGAAAGCAAGATCGCCGGGGCGCCCTCGGGCACCGCGGCAAGGCCGGGCACGATCCGCGCCGGGACCCGGAGCACCTGACTGACGTAATCGGCGAGCTGCGCGGTCACGCGCCGCTCCAAGTCGGTCGCAGGCTGCGCCACGATGTGCGCCGGGCGGGCGGCGACAAACTCCAGGGCGAAGGCGGATGGAGCGAAGCCCGGAACCGCCCACAGCCCGGCCAGGAACAAGCGACGGCACCAGCGGGCGGAGCCGCCAATCGGAGGACGCCCGGACGCAACCATGCTAGGCGGCGGGCGCCTCGCCCATCACGGCGCGAAGGGCGTTGGCGAGGTCGGTGATGCGGTAGGGCTTGGCCACCATGCCGCGGAAACCGTGCTCGCGGAAGTTTGCGAGGACGGGGTCGCTGGAATAACCGCTGGACACGATGGCGCGGACGCCGGGATCGATGGCCTGCATCTCGCGCAGGGCGGCGAGCCCGCCCTTGCCGCCGGGGACGGTGAGATCCATGACGACGGCATCGAAGGGTCGGCCCTCATCGCGCGCCGTCCGGAACAGCCGCACGGCCTCGTCGCCGTCCCCGGCGATGACCGGATCGAGGCCGAGGCGGGCGAGCAAAACGGCGGCCATGAGGCGGATGGGTTCCTCGTCGTCCATGAAGAGCACGCGGCCCTTCATGCCGATGGCAAACGGGGCCTGGCTAGGCGGCCGGGGCAAAGCCGGCTCCTCCGCGGCCGGGAGCCAAAGATGGAAGGTGGTGCCGGCCTCGAGCTCGGACTCGACGGTGATGTGGCCGCGATGCTTTTTGACGATGGAGTAGACGGTGGCGAGGCCGAGGCCGATGCCGGTGTTCTTGGTGGTGAAATAGGGTTCGAAGATGCGCGGGAGGTGGTCGGGGTGGATGCCCTGGCCGTTGTCGGCAATGGAGAGCTTGAGATAATTCCCGGGGGCGAGCGTGCCATGCTGCTCGGTGGCGAGGGAAACGTTGTCGAGGCTGATGCGGATGACTCCGCCCTGGGGCATGGCCTGCACGGCGTTGATGACGAGATTCTGCACGACCTGCCCGATCTGGGCCTTGTCCACCTCCGCGGTCCGCAGGCCGGAGGCGATGGCAAACTCGCACCGGACCTTCGAGCCGTGGAGGGCGAACTCGGCGGCCTCCTTGACGAGATCGGAGAGGCGGACGGTGGTGCGCACGGGTTCGCCGCCCTTGGCAAAGGTGAGGAGCTGCTGGGTAAGGTCGCGGGCGCGGGCGGCGCCGCGCTCGGCCTCGAGGAGCCAGCGCTTGCCGCCACTCTGCTTCACCTGGTCATCGAGGAGCGCGAGGGTGAGATTGCCCATGATGATCGCGAAGCAGAGTGGCGGCAAGCGCTG
>JBIJDP010000021.1:0-10821 GCA_044344065.1 Opitutaceae bacterium | reverse complement strand
TTGTTGAAGTCGTGCGCGATGCCGCCGGCGAGGATGCCGATGGACTCGAGGTTGGACGCACGGCGGAGCTCGGACTCGAGGCGGACATGCTCGGCGACGTCGCGCAGCACGAACACGGCGCCGAGATCCTGGCCATTGGCGTCGCGCATGGGGGCGCACCGACCCTCGACGGGGTGACGGCTGCCGTCGGCCCCCATGATGATGGTGTCGGGCGGCAACTCGATGACGCGGCCTTCGGTCCGGGCGGCGGCATCGGGGAGGGGCAAGGCGGCCTCGGTGCGGCCGTGCCGCATGCTGCAGACTTCCGCCAGCGGCCGGCCGATGGTATCGGCGGCGGACCGGCCGGTGATCGTGCAGGCGGATTCGTTGATGTAGCGGACGACCCCCGAGTGGTCCACGGTCATGACGCCCTCGACCATGGCGCGCAGGGTCACGCTCATGCGCTCCCGCTCGGCCATGAGCGCCTGCTGGGCGTTATGGGCGGCGGTAAGATCAACGAGCGCCATCTGGGCACGCTGATACTGGGGCTGTCCGTCCACTACGGGAATCCAGCGGTAGACATGGACGTGGCGCGCGGTGCCATCCACGGCTTTCAAGGTCACCTCGCGATCAAGGGTGTTGCGGCCCTCCCAGATCGCCAGCGTGGCCTGCTGGCGGAAATCAATGATATCCCGGGTCACCATGCCGGGAAGCCGGTCAAAGACCTCCTGGAGGTTTTTCGCCCCGACCATGCGGAACGCCGCGGCGTTGGCGTTCGTGATGCGCAGGGGCTCGACGACGGCGGCGCGTTCGTCCGGATGATCCTGCAGGTACGCGGCCAGGTCCGTGACTCCGCGGTGGCGGAGGAGGGCCATCCAGTCGGTCAAGGGGGTGTCGTTAATCTCCAGGATGGCGATGGGCGAGTGCTCAAAGAGGAGCCGGTAACGGGCCTCGCTGGTGCGGAGTTCATGCTCGGCCAGTTTGCGCTCGTTGATGTCCACGTGGGTGCCGACGATGCGCAGCAGGCGGCCCTCGGAATCAAATATCGCGCAGCCGCGGGAGAGGATCCACTTGTAGGTGCCGTCCTTGCAGCGGAAGCGATGCTCCGCCTGGTAGAAGGGCTGCCGCCCGGCGAGATGCTCGGTCATCGCCAGCCGGCCGATCGCAACATCCTCGGGGTGGATGCGCGAGACCCAGTCCTCGACGCGCTGGGAAATGTCATCGGGCTGGAAACCGAGGATCTCCTTGCTGCGGTCCGAATAGAAGGTGACGCCGGTCACGAGATTGTTTTCCCAGATGCCGGCGGCGCTGCCCTGGAGGGCGTAACGCCAGCGGTCCTCGCTGTCGCGCAGGGCGAGTTCAGCCTGCTTGCGCGCGGTGATGTCGGTCACAAAACCCTGGAAATACAGGGGCTGCCCGGCCGCATCGCGCACGACACGCACGTTTTCCTCGATCCAAGCGGTCGCCCCGTCGGGACGGCGGATCTCGGACTCGTAGTTGGGCAGGAAATCCCGGTTGGTCAGGGCCGCAAAGAACTGCTGCCGGCGCTCCGGGTTGACGTAGATGCGGTTGAGGGCTTCGGCGGGCTGGGCCAGGAGATCGGCGGGGCTGGCATAGCCGAGGATCCGCGCCATGGCGGGGTTGGCGCCGCGGAGGACCCCGGAGGGGAGCGTCTCGAAGATGCCCTCGACCGCCCCTTCAAACAGCTGCCGGTAGCGCTCCTCGGTCTCGCGTTGCGCGGTCAGGTCGGTGAAGACCAGGAGAACCTGGGCCAGATTGCGGACCCCATGCACCTGCGGGACGGTCCACTGCAGGATACCGCGGTGGGACTGGCCCTCCTCGGTGGTGAACAGGGCGTCGATCGTCAGCACATCGCGGCTCTCCCAGACGGCCACAACCTGTTCGACAAAGCCCCGTGGGGCCGCCCTGGCGGTATGACGGCGCATTCGGACGCGGTAGTCGGCCAGGTCGTACGCATTCATGAGCGCCAGGGCCCGGCGGTTGACGGCGGTGGGCCGCACATGCTGAAACAGCTCGATGAGCAACTCCGGGTGGGCGGCGAGGTAAGCCCGCACATCGGTGACACCCTGCGCGCGCCAGACCTTGAGCTGGCGCTCAACCCCGGTGAAATCCTCCTCGATCATGACGACGGTCGCCTCCTCGAAGAGCCGCCGGTAGCCATGTTCCGAACGCTCGAGGGCCTGCCGGTCGGAACGGCAATACTGCCAGTAGTGCCAGCCCAGCCAGATCGCCCCGCCCGCGACCGCCAGCCAGAGCGCCCACTGCAACGCTGGCGGCCAGTCGTCGGGCAGCAAATGAGCGGTGGGCAAAGTCGACAGCGCCGTCATGCAAATTCGCCACCAAGGCAACTTTGTCCGGCCCCTTTTGTCGAGGGACAATCCCCCGGATGACCGGTCACGGTCCTTGTTTTGGCCGCACCAATGCCTGCTTCGCAGGACAGCGCGCTGGCGCGCCAATCCGCGCCCGCAAGCGGGCTGGCCAACAATTATGAAGTCGAAACAGAAGACCGTGGATTACCGGCGCCGGCGGCACGGTTCGCGCTCGTGCCCGCCCGGGGAAAACGCTTTTCTCCCTCCCCTCGCCATGCCCCCGCTCCTCCGCCCTGCCACCCCGGCCGATGTGCCGCTGATCCTTGCCTTCATCCGCGATCTCGCGGCCTACGAAAAACTGGCGGGAGAGGTGACGGCCACCGAGGCGGCGCTGCACGCCACGCTGTTCGGCGCCAGGCCCGCCGCGGAATGCGTGCTCGCGTTCACGGCCGGCGGCGAACCGGCGGGCTTTGCGGTGTTTTTCACCACCTACTCCACTTTTCTGGCCAAACCGGGACTGTGGCTGGAGGACCTGTTTGTGCGGCCGGAGCACCGCGGTCAGGGCATCGGCCGGGCCCTGCTGCTGCACCTGGCCCGGCTCGCCAACACGCGCGACTGCGGCCGGATGGAATGGTCGGTGCTGGACTGGAACCAGCCGGCGATCGAGTTCTATGAATCGTTCGGGGCGCGCCGCCTGCGCGAATGGCAGATCTGCCGGCTCGCCGGCGAGGCCCTGGCGCGTCATACTTGATGCGGCTGGCGCCAGAAAACAGCACTGCCGCTTGCGGCGCGGCTGAACTGCATTTTACTCCGATCCTCCCATGAACTCACGCTTCCTGCCCCTGGTCCTGCTCGCCGGCCTGTCCCTGCCCGCCGCGCTGCTCACAGCCCAGCCCGCCTCGGCCACTTTCCGGCCCGCCCTGCTGGAGTCCTATTCCTTCAGCTCCGGTCACACGGCCAGCAGCGATCTGAGCCGGGGCGGCGTGCTAGGGAGCGTGAAAATCACCCACTTTGACTTCGGCTTCACCGGCCGGACCGCGCTGAGCGAAACAACGCTCCTGCTCCACGGCCTGGCGTGGGCCCGCAACAGCCTGGACCTCTCCAACGGGATTTACCTGCCGGACGCGCTCGACGAACTGTCCCTCTCGCTCGGCGTGCAGCACCGCCGCTCCGCCCAGTGGAGCTTCGGCGCCTACCTGCGGCCCGGCTTCTACGGCGACTCGCTGGATCTGGAGTCGGACAGCTTCAATGCCCCGCTCCTGGCGACCGCGATTTACACGGTGAGCCGCGAACTCTCCTGGATTTTCGGCTTCTCCGCCAATGCGGCGTCCGACAACCCGTTTTTCCCGATCGCGGGCGTGCGCTGGCAGTATGCGCCGGACTGGACGCTGAACATCGGCTTCCCGCGCGCGGGCGTCGCCTGGCGGCAAAGCGAGCAGCTGACCTGGAACCTGGGCGCAACCGTGCAGGGCGGCGACTACTACATCGGGGAAGGTTTGGGCTCCCCGGCGCCCGGGATCGGCCGGCTCGCCCGCACCTGGCTGGAATACCGGGAAATCCGCCTGGGTGTGGGCGCCGAATGCAAACTCTCCGAACACGTCACCCTCTCCGCCGATGCCGGCGTGGCGGTGGATCAGCGCTTCGACTATTTTGACCGCGGCTATGAACTGAAGGGGGAGAGTCCGCTGTTTGTCGCCCTCGCGATCAAGGGCCGGTTCTAGGGCAGATCCAAAATTGTTGTAGCCGGGGTCGCTGACCCCGGGGCTTGTCGGATGCTTCCGGACCGGGGTCAACGACCCCGGCTACAACGACGGAAGCGGCCCAGCAGGGCGGGGCTCCGACCCGCCCTGGGCACGATGCACCGCGGATAGACGTGAAAAGGCAGGTCAGAGACCTGCCCTACCCCAACTTCGCGTGCATTCCCTTTGGCTGGATTTAGTACGAGCTGTCGGCCTTGGGCGATTTACCACCCATGCTCCGGGTGCGGCACCCGGCGCCGACATTTGCGCTTTCATGCCGGCAGTGCTTCCATAGCATGCAGCCGCAACATGAGCTCTTCGTCCTCCGATTCGCCCCAGGTGAACCCACCGAACGAAGCCATTGCCCACCTGATCAGCGCGTTGGATTTGGAGGACACCTGCCAGGTGATCCAGACCTACCTGCGGGAATACGACCGGGAGGTCCGGCGCATCACCACCACGGATCGCATCACGCAGCAGCGCATCGCGCACAGCCTCAAGAGCAGCTCCGCCCAGATGGGGGCGATGGAACTTTCCAAACGCTTTGCGGAGATCGAGCACCGCCTAGGAGCGGGCGATGCCGTGATCAGCGCGCCGGAAGCGGCGGAACTGCAGGCGGAATTTGAACGCACGGCCGCGCCCCTGCGCGAGTTCGTGGCCAAGCACGCCGCCGGCTGAGCCGGGATTGTTCAGCCGGACACGAGGCCCGCCTGCACGCAGTAGCGCACCAGGCTGGCGACTTCGCGCACACCGAGCTTGTCCATGATGTTGGCGCGGTGTTTCTCCACCGTGCGGACGCTGAGGTTGAGCCGCGAGGCCACCTCCTTGGAGGAGAGCCCCTCCGAAACCAGCCGGGCGACCTCGATCTCGCGCGGGGAGAGCGTTTGGATCGCGGCGAGCGCCGGGCCGCTGGTGGTGGCTCCCGCCGGGCGGATCACGCCTCCGGACTTGGGCGGCACATTGGCGGCGAAGAACATGCCGCCCTTCATGACGGCATCCACGGCCTGCAGCACGTAGGTCAGCGGCTCGGTCTTGTCCACAAAACCGCTGACACCCTCGGTGATGAGCTTGCCGGGCAGGTCGGCGTCCGGCCGGCCGGTCAGGACGAGGATGCGCGTTGTTGGATGCTTCTGCCGCACCTGCTTGATGATCTCCAACCCATGGACGTTCGGCAGAAACAGATCAACGACGAGAAGGTCGGGCTTCTCCCGCAGGCAAAAATCCAAGCCCTCGCGGCCGTCGCCAAATTCCCCGGTCAGAAGCAACCCCTTCACCCGGCTCAACGCCATGCTCAGCATCTGGCGGAACACAGTCTCGTCTTCAATGATGACGGTTTTGACAGGCACGCTGGCGGACTTTTGCCGCGGCGGCTCCGTCGTTCAAGACCTATTCCGACCCAGGCTCCGGCGGATGAAGCGACGAAGGGCGCGGTAATCCTCCGGCAGGAAAATCGCCTGCTGCGCCGCGAAATCCTCCGGGGCGCCGGACCGCCATTCGCGGGCCAGGAATCGTGCATGCTGCACGGGAGTAAGCGACAGCCAGTACGGGCAGTCCACGCAGTGGGTGCCGCTGATGCGTTCACGGACACGGGCCAGTTCCTGGCGCCGGCAGGAACCGTCCGGCAAAACCTCGCGGAACGAGTCGCGACAGGTCTTGAAATCACCCTGGAGGCACGCCTTGACCAATTGGCGGGCCGGTGTCGCCAGCGCCGTCTGCTCGGCCTCGCTCAATCCGGTCACGAGGCGTTCGATCATGGGCGCCACTTCTTCTTTTATCATCTCCCGGGATTCACCTCGTTCGCCCGGCGGCAGCGGGGGCGGCACACCGCGCTCGGTCACCAACTGCCACAGTCGCGCGACAAATTGCGCCAAACTCCCCGATGCCGGAGCCGGTCGGCCGGTTTGCCGGAAAAAACGTTCCAGCACCAGCAAGACCAAGGCGGCGAATTCTTGCTGGGGGTGAAGCATCACGTCGATGCCACCCAAACCGGGGCGCACTGCAATCCTGCAGATTGCAACCGCGTGCCGGCAGGGCGAGGCGTCCCCGCCAAGCCGGTGCTTCGTACGCCTGTTTGCGGCTCACCGGGGACGGTTCGCCCTGCCATTGAGCCATGTTCCTCAAATCATCGGAGCACTGCAATTGGTGGAAAATCCTGACTTCCTTCCGGACGATTAAACGTTTCCCTGATGCCGTGAAGCGGAACGTCGCCATACTCATCTTTGACGAAGTCGAGGTGCTCGACTTTGCCGGCCCGTTTGAGGTGTTCGGCGTGACCGGCGAACTGAACGAGGGGGCGTGCAACGTCTTCACGGTGGCGGAATCACCCGGCACCATCCGGGCGCGCCACGGACTGAAACTCGCCGCGACGCATACGCTGGAAAGCTGTCCCGCACCACACGTCCTCGTCATCCCCGGCGGCTTCGGCACCCGCGCGCTGTTGCAACGGCCGGGCCTGCTTGAATGGGTGAAGGTCAGGGCGAGGTCGGCCGAACTGGTGATGAGCGTCTGCACCGGTGCCCTCGTGCTCGCCCGCTGCGGCCTGCTCGACGGCCTGCGCGTGACCACCCATCACGAATGCCTCGACCTGCTGCGCGAACTGGCTCCGGAAGCCACGGTCGATCCCACGAGACGATATCACGACAACGGGAAAATCATCACCGCCGCGGGTATTTCCGCCGGCCTCGACTGTTCGTTGCACGCTGTCCGCCGCCTGCTCGGCACCGACGTCGCAGCCGCGACGGCCCGCTACATGGAATACCGCGAAAACCCGGCGGCCTGATGCGTTGATGAGCTCTCCCGCACCCGCTTCCCGTACGGCCCTCTGGCTGGGGTTTGCCACGATCTACCTTGTCTGGGGCAGCACCTATCTCGCCATCCGGGTCGCGGTCGAAACCCTGCCACCCTTCCTCATGGCGGGGGCGCGTTTCCTGACGGCCGGATCCCTGCTCTACGGCTGGCTTTGGCTGACCAATAAAATCCGGCCCACGCCGCGGCAGTGGTTCGACAACGCCATCGTCGGCGCCTTGCTGCTGCTGATTGGCAACGGCCTGGTCTCGTGGGCGGAGCAAAGCATCCCCTCGGGCATTGCCACGCTGCTCGTCTCCATCGGGCCGCTCTTCATCGTGCTGGGTGACTGGCTGGTGCTGGCGGTGGGGCGCGATGCCACGCGCGGGGCCCGGCCGACCGCCGCCACGCTGGCCGGGATTGTCCTGGGCGTCAGCGGGCTCGTGCTGCTCGTCGCACCGTCGCTCGGGGCCGAGGCCGCCGTGCCGCTGGATCCCTGGCGCGTGGGCGGGATTCTGTTCGCCTGCCTGGCGTGGTCCGCCGGTTCGATTTTCACCCGTTATGCGCGCCGGCCGGCGGAGCCGCTCACGGCGGCGGCGATGCAGATGCTGACCGGCGGGCTCTGGCTGGTGCTGGTGGCGTCTGCACTGGGTGAGACGGCCAAATTCGATATGGCACAGGCCTCCGGGCCTTCGCTCGCCGCCTGGGGCTACCTGGTGGTGGTCGGCTCGCTGGTGGGATTCACGACCTTTGTGTGGCTGATGAAGCACAGCACGCCGGCCCGGGTTTCCACTTACGCCTATGTGAACCCCATCGTGGCGGTCTTCCTCGGCTGGCTGCTGCTGGATGAGCCCATCGGTCCGCGTCTGCTGGTCGCCTCGGCCATCATCATCGCCGGCGTGGCCATCATCACCGCCCAAAAGAACCGTACGCAACTCGCCGTCACGCCACGGCAGGCGGTGGCCGCCACCGAGCCGGCGCGGAGTGAGTCAAGGTGAGGCAGTCGGCTGGGAGCGCGACCGCCCTCGGTCGCAATTGAACGAACGCAACCGGGTTCAAAACCAGATCCCGGAATCAACCACGCTTGCGGGTGATCGAGCACAGGCGAGACGGCATGTTGTTGGCGTCCAATTGCGACCGAGGGCGGTCGCGCTCCCAGGCCCCAGCCAGCAAATCAAACCTGCCTCGCTAGCCACGCTTTCAACGTGGCGGCGTCGCTCAGGAAATTCTCCGGCGCGTCCTTTTCGACAAACTCCAGCATGGCGAAGCGGTCGCCCGGCACCGCGGCGGCGCGGTTCAGGA
This sequence comes from Opitutaceae bacterium, assembly GCA_044344065.1. Classification (GTDB taxonomy): domain Bacteria; phylum Verrucomicrobiota; class Verrucomicrobiia; order Opitutales; family Opitutaceae; genus UBA2377. The sequence goes on along the minus strand of JBIJDP010000021.1, from coordinate 2,687 downwards.
AAAGCGCCCAGCGCTCCGCGCCTTCCGCCAGCGGCCGGCGCTCCCGCACGGGATGCCAGTGAAAGACATGCAGATGGGACAACCTAGGGCCGATCAACCCAAGTCCGGCCAGGCACTCCGCGTCGTCCATTTGCACCGACGGCTGCCAGTAGGAGTAAAAATTGGCGTGACCCACCTCGGCGAGCAGCCGGATGGCCATCCCGTTGGTGTCGTTCAAAGTGCCGCCATGGAACTCCACCGCGATCTTCACACCGGCCTGCGCGGCGAGTCCCGAGACCCGTTGCAAGTCGGCCACCACGGACTGCCGGGTGGCGGCATCCGTCTCCGCGGAACCCGCCGGACCGGCCCAAACCCGGATGACAGGCGCCCCGAGAGCGAGAGCGGTGCCGAGCACCTGCTGGAAGTCCAAGCCGACCGTCTCGCTGTGCCCGGCCTTGTAGTAGCTGCCATAGGCCGCGACGGTCAGTCCCGCCGCTTCCGTCAGGCCGCGGACCTCCCGGGCCCGGGTCAGGCCGCCATGCGGCACATGGATGTCGCCGCCCCACTCAATCCCCTGCAGCCCGGCGCGATGCACGAGGGCAACGATCCCGGCAGGCGTCAGTTGGCGGAAGGTGACAGAGACCAGACCGGGCAGGATCATACCTTGCCATCCTGCCGGTGGCCCGGGCCACCGCCAAGCCGTGAATTGCGATTCCCAGGAAACAACCTTAGCTTTGGCGCGTCATTAACCATATGAAAACCGCCCTGCCCTTTTTCCTCCTCGCCGCCCTTCTGCTCACCGGCTGCAGCACGATCGACAGCCGCATCAAGGAGAAGGCCGACATCTTCGCCGCTTCCGACCCCGCCACGCAGGAAAATCTCCGGAAGGGCACGGTCGAGATCGGCTATACCCCGGACCAGGTTTACATCGCCCTCGGCACGGCCGACGACCGGCGTGAACGCATCACCGCCAGGGGCCGCGACCTGACCTGGATCTATCACAGCTACCAAGAGGACTACCGCGGCACTGCCATGGTGGGTTACCGCCGGCTGATCGCCTACGACCCGGTGCGGAAGCGGAACTACGTCTACTGGGAGCCCGCCATGGTAGACGTCTATCGCGGCCGCATTGACGAACGCATCCGCATCACTTTCCGCGACGGCAAGGTCACAGTCATCGAGCAGGCGAAGGACTGAGGGTCCGGCCGCGGAGCCAGCTGTAGGCGCGGCTTGATGCCGCGAATGAACGCTCCATCGCGGCGTCAAGCCGCTCCTACAGTCAAGTCCGGCCTTCAGCCGCCGATCGTCAGCACGAACTTGAAGAACACCAAAATGAACCCGACCAGGGCGCAGCAGCCGAGGAAACCGAGCGTGTCCTGCCGGTCCCACTTGGTGAACTCGAGGTTGGTGTGCGGGAAAAGCTTCATGTGATCGTAGCGGGTCGGAGCGGCGTAGCTCTTTTCCACTTCCACGGCGTCCTCCGCCAGCGTCGCCGCCACCGGAGTCTTCAGCCGGACATAGAACCGGGCCAGGCGCTTGGAGTCCGTGGGTTGGGTCAGCAGGCTGACAAGGATGAGAATCACGATGGGCAGCAACGCATCGACCACATAGCGCGTGGTCATCAACTGCGCCGGGGAAAAGTTCTGCACATCAAAGCCCATCAGGGAAACCAGGTAGACCTCGGCGCGGAACAGGCCCTTGCCGGTCTTGGGTGAATTGAGGTCCTGCAGGTCAATGCGCGCCACCCCTTCCTCGAAATAAACCGAGACGGGCTCAATGACCTTGGTCTTGATGATCTGCTCGCCCGCCTTGGCGGCCAGCCCGGCGGTGACATCATCGGTGGTGGCGCGGACCTTGCCCGTCACCACCCGCTCGCGGGTCATGATCGTGAGGGCCTCGGACTGGGCGAGTGACGGCACGAAGGAGACGCACCACGGGATGACCGCGATGAAGACCAGGGTCAGGATGACCTGCACCCGCACGGCGGTTTCCGTCAGCCGCCGCCAGAGGAAGATCATGGTGATCGGCACGCCCCAGATCACGAGCAGCACGATGGCAAACTTCAGGAGGGCGATCACACTGTTCAGGTAGAGGCCGACCGCGATGCCGAGGCCCAGCATCACCGGCACGGTCAGGCGCGCGACGACCATGTAATGTTTCTCGGACTTTCCGGGGAACACCGGTTCATAGAGATTCTTGACCACGAGGCCGGCGAGGACCACCGAGCCGGCGCCGAGCACCGCGAGTTTGCCGCCGAGAATGCCGATGATCATCACGCCGATGAGGCCCACCGGGAGCAGGGCGCGGGTGAGCAGGCCCCAGGTCTGGTCGGGATCGGCCAGATTCGGGCCGAAGAGGGCGATCGCAATCAGGCCGCAGAAGGCCCACGAGATCGTCACAAAGCGCTTGCTGAAACCGCCAGTCACGGCCCCGAGCCGAGCCGCGAGTTCATTCTTCGCGGAACCGGCAATCGTCATGCTCGCCTGCGAGCCGGTGATGCCGACGAGCTGGACCAGCAGCAGCGAGGCGATGGAATACCAGGTGTACTCGCTGGCGATGTCGCCGCCGAAGAGGTTGAACATGGCCTCGGGCACCTTTTCATGGAGCCCCTGCAACCCGCCAATCTTGCCGAGACCGAAGGGAATCAGCATCACGGAGATGACGATGACGAGAATGGCCTGCAGCGCATCCACCACCGCCGAGGCCTT
>JBIJDP010000250.1:0-4729 GCA_044344065.1 Opitutaceae bacterium | reverse complement strand
TCCGGTGAGCCTGACTTTTGTGCCGCACAGAACTCGGCCACCGGGCACGCCGTGCAACGCGGATTCTGCCGCACGCACACGGTGGCGCCGAGTTCCATCATGGCCTGGTTGTGGTCGCCGGGATTGTCCGCCGGCAGCAACGCCTGCGCGAGCGCGGCGAACTCCCTGGCCGCGGTGCTGCCATCGCGAAAGGTCCGCCCATCGGCGGTGAGCCGGGCCAGAATGCGCACGACATTGCCATCCACCACGGCCGCGGGGGCGCCGAACGCGATGCTGGTGATGGCGGCGGCGGTGTAGGGTCCGACGCCCGGCAGTTCGCGCCAGTCCTCCGGCGTGCGGGGCGGTGCGGACCGGGTGGCGACCGCCTGGGCGAGGCGGTGCAGGTTGCGGGCGCGCGAGTAGTAGCCGAGGCCCTCCCAGAGTTTCAGCACCTGCGTCTCCGGTGCCTTGGCCAAGGCGGCGAAATCCGGCAGCGCCTCCAGCCAGCGCGCAAAATAGGGGAGCACGGTCTTCACCTGTGTCTGCTGCAGCATGAATTCGCTGACCACGGTCTTGTAGAGCGTCGGTGACTCGCGCCAGGGTAGCGGCCGGGCCTCGCGGCGGTACCATGCCCGCAACGCGCGCTGGAAGCCGGCGCGCCGGGCGGTCAACGGGGAGGCTGGGTTTCGCGGCATCGGGATTGATGCCGCCGGGCGGTGGCACCGGCGCAAGCAAAATGGAGGCCAGGACAGTGTTTTCTCCTTTGCGCTTTTTCGGCCTTTGGTGGCAACTCTTCGCATGCCCAAAAAGCCGGTCCCCGCAGAGGAGGCCCCCAAGAAGCTAAGCTCGTATACCGTCAAGCTCGATGCCGCCCAGCTGGCAAAGCTGCGCGCCGTTTGCGAGACCCGCAGCTGGATGCCCGTCGAGGTGGGCTACACGCATTTCGCCTTCAAGGCCGACCACTTGAAACTCAACCTCGCCGCCTACACCAGCGGCAAGGTGGTCATCGCAGGCAAGGGCACGGAGGATTTCGTGCGCGACGTGCTCGAACCCGAGATCACCGGGGCGGCGAAGCTGGGCTATGACGAGGTGCTGCACCCGGACTGGTTCGAGACGCATGCCGGTCTCGACGAGAGCGGCAAGGGCGACTTCTTCGGCCCGGTCATCGCCGCGACCGTGATCGCCGACAAATCCGCTATCGAGGCCTGGCGCAAGGCCGGCGCGCAGGACTCGAAGAAGATGGCCGAGAGCAAGATCATCGAGCTCGACCGGCTCATTCGCGGCACGAGGGGCGCGGCGGTCGAAACCTGCTACTGCCACACCATGACCCGTTACAACGAGCTCATGGGCCGGCCCGGGGCCAATCTCAACCGCCTGCTCGCCTGGCAGCACGCCACGGCGTTGGCCGGGGCGCTGGGGCGCAAGCCGGTGGGCTGGGGCCTCCTCGACCAGTTCTCCGAGCAGCCGCTCGTGCAGCGCGAGCTGGCCAAAAAGGATATCAAGAATTTCGAACTGCGCATGCGCACCAAGGCGGAGGAGGATCCGGTGGTCGCCGCCGCGTCCATCGTCGCCCGCGCCGAATACGTTCGTCAGATGCACGCGCTTTCCAAGAAGTTCGGCGCCAAGCTGCAGAAGGGCGCCGGCCCGCTCGTGAAGACGCAGGCGGACGAGATCATCCGGAAGTTCGGCGCCCGCGCGCTCGGGGAATTCGCCAAGCTGCATTTCCGCACGGCCTACGAGGTCGTGGCCGCGGCGGGCAAGCTCGACGAGCTGCCGCTCAAACCGCCACCGCCGAAGATGGAGTGGTAAGGACCGATGCCGAAACGCCGCCAGCTCCGCGGGTTTGACCTGAAGCAGCTCGAGGGGGTCTCGAGCCTGATCGGCGTGGACGAGGCCGGGCGCGGCGCGCTCGCGGGCCCGGTCGTGGCCGGCGCCGTGCTCGTGACCCGGGAATTCCTCGAGGGCCGCTGGGCCGCCGCCAATGCCAGCCGCATCAACGACTCGAAGCAACTGGCCCCGGCCGAGCGGGAGGCGCTGTGGTTCGATTTCGAGACGCTGGTGGGGCAGGGGCAGATCCATGCGCAGTTCGGCGTCGCGGACACCGGCGAGATCGAGCACTTCAACATCCTCGGCGCCACCAAGCTGGCGATGCGCCGGGCGCTGGAGGGCATCTACCCGCCCGACGCCTTTGAGCACAAGACCGAGCCGGACCTGTTCACGCCGGCCGAGGAAGTGGCCAAGTTCCAGCCCCGCGTCTCGGCGCGGATCATCATCGACGGCCTCGCGCTGAAACACTTCCCGTATCCGCACACCGGCGTGGTGAAGGGCGACGCCCGTTCGCTTTGCATCGCGATGGCCTCGATCATCGCCAAGGTCACCCGGGACCGGCTGATGAACGACCTCGACGCGAAGTTTCCCGGCTACGGTTTTGCCCAGCACAAGGGCTACGGCACGGAGGAGCACCGCGAAGCCCTGCTCCGGCTCGGCCGCTGCGCCCAGCACCGGGAGCTGTTCCTGCGCAAGCTGCTCGCCGGCCGGGTGGACCCCGCGCAGCTCGATTTCCTCAGCGATGAAACCGCTCCCACCGATGAAGCCTGAGGCCGGCTTTACCGATGAATCGGCCCTTGGCCTGAATGGCCTGAAAGGTAGCTACGAGCGTGAGCGAGTGGACTCCACGCTACGGACGCACCAGCCTCCGCTCGCTCACGCTCGCCGCTACGCCGAACTCCGAACTGCGAACTCCAATCTGCGAAAGATTCCGACCGCAGCCGGGAAATGGCTCCGCCTTTGCGCGGGTTTGACCCTGCTGCCGGCCGCCGCCAGCGTGGCCGCACCCGTGCAAAAACCCAATGATGACTGGGCCGCCCCTGGCGAGCCCCGGCCCGCGCTGAAGGTGGGCGAGATCCTCCCGCCGCGCGTGCGCACCCCGCAATTCCCGCTCAAGGACCAACGCACCCTGCATACCGCGGCCGAGATCGCCCTGGCCCGGGACAACGTCGCGCGCTTTCCCGCCGCAAAAAAAGTGGCCGATGAAATCATCGCCGACGCGGACTACTGGGTCGATTGGCCCGACGAGGCCCTGCGCGACCTCATCGTCACCGCCGAGGTGCCGCGCTCCTTCGAGGTCTGTCCCGAGGGCTGCCCGGTGCACGGCCGCAAGGTCTTTGAACAGACCGGCAAGTTTTACCCGTGGATCGTGGACCCGAAGCAACCCTTCCAGGTGACCTGCCCGGTCGGCGGGGAAACCTATCCGAGTAACGACTACGGCCGGTTTTATCGCAGCGGCTTCAAGGACCGCACGGGCTTCGACCAGCCCTACGCCGACGACGGTCGCGGCTGGGTGGCGCCCGACGGGCAGCGCTACTGGTTTGTCGCGCACTGGCACCACTGGGTGTGGACGCAGCACCCGACCTCGCCGCATCCGAACATCATGCGCGGTCTGGCGGCGCTGGGCCGCGCCTGGCTGCTGACGGGCGATCCGCGCTACGCGCACAAGGCCGCCGTGCTCCTGCACCGCACCGCGGAGGTCTACCCGAACATGGACCACGAGAGCCAGTCGCGCTACGGCGAGCTCATGGCGGCCAAGGATGGGTCGCGCTATTCGGGCAAGATCATCAACGCCATCTGGGAAACCTATTTCGTGGCCCAGCTCGCGGAAACCTACGACGCCATCTGGGAAACCATCGACGGCGACGCGGCGCTGCAGGCGTTCACCGGCAAGGGCGGCCGCGCCATCCGCGCCTTCATCGAGGCCAACGTCATCGAGGATGGCATCGATGCCATTTATGAACGCCGCGCCCGCGGCAACTACGGCATGCACCAGCGGGCTCTGCTCATCGCCGCCATCGTGCGCCAGCACGGCGACAATCCCCGCTACCTCGGCGATCTCCTGGACAAGCCCGAGGGCGCCAGTTACCTCGGCATCCGCCGTGCGCTCTACGCCCTGGTGTGGCGCGACGGCCAGCCCTTCGAGTCGCCGGAATACAACTCGCTCTGGGTGCAGAATCTCACCGCCGTCACCACCCTGCTCCCGAAACTCGGCGTTGATGTGTCCACCCTGCCGCGTTTGCGCCGGCTCTACGACGCCCCGCTCGCGGCCATCGCCATCGGCCGGCACACCCCCGCGCTCGGCGACACCACCTCGATTTACGGCGGAGTCGTCGGCGAGGCGCCATCGGTTTACCAGCAGGCGTTCCGCACGTATGGCGATCCGCACTACGCCGCGTTCCTCGCGGCCTTCGGCGGGGCCGGTGACGGCGGCTTCCGTGATTTCGCCTCGCTGCAGCATCCGCCGCTTGAGACGGCGGTGGCGCCACCGGCGGGCCGGCGCGTGGCCCCGCAGCGGTCGCGGCTGCTCTCGGGTTTCGGACTCGCGCTGCTGAACGACCCGGCCGACGAGACGGCCGTCTCGCTCTATTATGGCCAGCATGTGAGCCATTTTCACTTCGACCGCCTGCATTTCGACCTGTTTGCGCGCGGCTGGCCGATGACGCCCGACCTCGGCTACCCCGATGCCATGAACATCTATGTTCCCGGCGTCTGGACATGGTCGGTCAACACCATCTCGCACAACACCGTGACCATCGATGCCGCGGCCCAGCCGGGCAACGCGCCGGGCGTGGTTGAGCTGTTCGCCGACGCCGGCTGGGTGCGGGGCGTGGAGGTGAGCGCGGCCGGCACCTACCCGCAATGCGAGGACTACCGCCGCGGCCTCGTGCTGGTGGATGCACCCGGTGGTGGTCGCTACCTC
>JBIJDP010000249.1:0-4730 GCA_044344065.1 Opitutaceae bacterium | reverse complement strand
CCATCGCCTGCAAGCAGGCTCCTTCTTTAGCGAGGCAACCCTCAGGATTTCACTTTGCCCCGCCGTGATACCGCGCGATGGCCACCGCCGCGTACCCGCCGATCTCGTCGCCCAGCACCGCGGGGACGACCCGGCAGTCCCGCGCGCTGTCCGGCAGCGCCTCCCGGTTGATGACCGCCTGCATGCCGGGGGCAATGAACCGCTCGCAGCGCTGGTAGATGCTGCCGATGACAATCCTTTCCGGATTCAATATATCGACGAACCAGGCCAGCGCCTCGCCGAGTCGTTCGGCCACCTCGCGCCAGATCGCCAGTGCCAGCGCATCGCCCGCCTCCGCGGCCCGGCCGAGTTCGCGGGCGGTGAGCTGGTCCGGCGGCAGCTTTTTCAGCAGGCTCGGACCCGCAAATTCCGGCACGCGGCGTCGCATGATCTGCGCAATGCCGCCGCCCGAGCAGAAGCCCTCGAAAGAGCCGGACTTGCCGTAGCCCACCGGACCATCCGGCGCCATGCGCAGGTGGCCGACCTCCCCGGCATTGCCGGTGACACCTTCGTAAAGCCGGCCGTCGAGGATAAGCCCGGCCCCCATGCCGGTGCCCATGGTGAGGAACATCATGCTCTGGCACCCCCGGCCCGCGCCGAACTGCCACTCGGCCAGCGCACAGGCGTTGGCATCGTTCATCAGCCACGCCCGCCCGCCAAAACGCTGCGTGAGCTCGGCGCAGATCGCGATCCGGTCCCAGCCCGGCAGATTCGGCGGCGACAGAATCAGACCGCGTTTCGCATCCAGCGGCCCGCCGCAGGAAACGCCGAACACGGTCTCGCGTGTCGGCGCCAGCCGGGCGATCTCGGCATGGATCCGCTCCAGGGTGCCGCGCACGTCAGTCGTGGCAAAGCGCACCACCTCGCGCACGCCCTCCGCCCCTTCCGGCACGCTGAGCGCGCATTTCGTTCCGCCGATGTCTACGCCGATGATGTTCACGTGAAGGGGGGTCAGGTTGATGCGGTTGTCGCAGTTCGCGAGCCAAGAGCCATCAGGGGTAGGCCAGCCCGCTTGCGGGCGCGGTTCGGGCGCGCGCAAGCGCGCTGACCTACTAGGGCGGTGAATGCCGTACTCACATCTCTACTCCAGATACGCATTCAGCTTCTTGCCGAGCACGAAATGCTTCCGGTCCGAGTACCACAGCCAGTGGTCACCTCCATCCCAAAAGTAGCTCGGATAGCACACCGGCTCGATGCGTCCGTAATGGCCGAGCTTCACGCCGTCGGCCGTGGCCAGCAGACGCGGCGTGCCAAAGACGACCGGCTGGCCCGGTCCCGGCTGGAAGCGCCCGCACACGACCCAGGCGTCGCGCCGGTTGACCTGGTAGTCGGTCGGATGCCGGGCACCGGCAACATAGCCGTCGTTGTTGAAATAAATCAGGCAGTACCTGCCGGGTGCGGATTCGAAGATCGGGCTGCACACGATCGGCGAATGCACCAGCGGACCGTCATCGCTGTAGCGCAGAGGAAACACCGACAACGGTTTGGACTCGTCCAGATCCGTCCAGTGCGAGGCCCAGCTGCGCGCGGCATCACGTGACATGCTCCAGTACAGCGAGCCCTGCAGCGTGCGCATGACCGTGAACAACCGGCCGTCGGGCAGCGACACCGTGGACGACTCCTGCGCCACACTCTGGTTCATGCGGAAAGGATGCGGCACCTGCAACCCCGTGCCGCCCTCCGGCCAGGTGGTCAGCACCAGTTTCGCCGGATCACGTTCGGTCAGGATGTTCTCGAACCGCAGGAACCACACCTCGCTGTTCACATTCAGGAGGTGCGGACTCCCCGAACCCCAGCGCGTCAGGCTCGCCAGCGGCACGCCATCCGGTGCCAGCATACTCTGGAAGCAGGTGACGAAGTTCACCGGCATGGCCGGATCAGGATGATCGATCGTGCCGCGTCCGATCTTCAGGTGGTCATGCGGGGCAGACCAAGTGCGACCATCGTCCTCCGAATAGCGAAAGCGCAGCACACCGGTCGTGTCGTTGCGCGCATCGGTCACGCCAATGTTCTTGTTGTAGCAAAGGTAAATCCGGCCGAGCGCCGGAGCAGCGATGAAAAACGGCCAGCTCGCCTGGTACTTGCCTCGTTCCGGTCCGGCCTGCTGCGCCGGCGTCGCCCCGTCGATCCACTGCGGCGCACTCCAGGTGGCCCCGCGGTCCTCGCTGCGGCTGACCACCACGTGCTGGTCCGGATTGTTCTCATGCGTGGCCATGGTCCAGGTGAGCAGCCAGTGCCCGCCCGGGGTCACCAAGCCGATAATCTGCTGGTTTTCCGCATCCGCCGCCAGTTCGGCCGACGGCCGGTAGACGATGCAGTCGGGATGCGTGCGTTCGATTTCGCGGGAATACGCGGTGGGGTCCATGAACTATTGTGAGTTATCCGAAGCCGTGACTCCGCTGCGGGTAGCGCCCGGCCTCCGGACGGGCGGTTGCGCTGGCGCTGGCCCTTCCCGGCCCGACGGGCCTGGCCTCCATAGGCCCTGCGACGGAGGGAGGCCGGGCCCTACCCAACAAATGGTGTCTCGCATCCCATTCTGGGGTTGGGTGATCATCATCAGAGCATCTCCGCCATGATCCGCCGGAGCACCGGGCGGACGCGGCGGGCCAGCACCGCGTTCGCATACCCCATCCACGCCACGGGGGTTGTCGTATCAAGCGGCACGCGCAACGGGCGGCCGTCGGGCGCTTCCACGATGCCTCCCGCCTCCTGCAGGAGCAGCGCCGTGCAGATGTCGTAGGGATGGCAACAGAGTGAGGCGGACCCAAGACCGGCCTTTGCATACGCCGCGGGGCGCAGATCGCCCAGCATGCGGTCGTGTCCGACGGTCAATTCGTAAATCTGTCCGCCCGTGCTGAGATATTGGTCGTCGAACACCAGCTGCCCGCCGTTCTTCCCCAGCAGCCCGAGTTCGCGCCACAGCCGCTCCTCCACCGCCCCGAGCAACCCCTTTCCTTCCGGGAAAAATTTCGCGATCGAGGCAAAACCGTGTTCGAAATCCCGCGCCTGCGACGGCCGCACCCGCAGGGCCCTTCGACGTCCCGTCTGCAGATCACAGGCCTGTGCCTTCACGCCGCCGCCGCGCACCGCGCTCAACTGGTCGCTGCGCCACATCTTGCTCGTGGACAGCTCGGTCATCGCCGCGACCACAATGTCGCCGAGGTGCGTGCGCGCGCCGCGTTGGGGCGCCAATGCGGTCAGGATCCACGCACTGCGCTTATCGTACATCAGGTTCCTCGTGCCATCAATCGGATCAAGGATGCACTTGAAAACCGTGCGTCCGACCGGCGTGCCGCGGGGAAAGGTCGTCGCCTCGCCCTCGAGGCCTTCCATCACCAGCTCGACCGGCCACGCCTTCGGCCAGTGCCGTCCCAGCCACTCCAAAATGGCCTCCTCCGTGATCCGGTCCACCTGGTAGATCGTGTCGGCGGCGGTGACCCCGGCGACCTTGGCAAAGCTTTTGCCGCTTTTGGCGCGGGCCGCGATGAGGACGTCGCGAATGTGGTCCTGCAACCGGCACAACAGCCGGCGGGCCTGATCAAGGTTGGGCATCGACATGGCGCAGACTCACGACACGCCGCCCGAACCAACGACGCAAGCGCACTTTGGCCGAGGCACGGGGCACCGCCACGGTCGGCCGCGAGCTCGCTCGCGCTCGTTTGGCGTGCGCATTCGGTCGCATCCGCGCGATGGTGCGGCATACGGGGGTCAAAAGGGCGCCCGCAAGCGGGCTGCCTACCGGGCCGGCTTCGGCTTGCGCTTTGCATGATCGGGCAAAATGCCGTCGGGCAATGTGCCCGATTGAGGGTGCAAATTCGCGGCGAGAAACTGACCTGAGATATTTATCTCACTTGCTTGCTGTTACTTGCGTCAGTTTCCAAATCGCTGGCACACATCAAGGTAGGTGGGAGGCGTTCGGATCAACCATCCAAGTCCATGCCTTCCAGCCACACCACCCACACCTTCGCGAAAAAGAACCCGGACAGCGCCACGGATGCCGCCCTCGATGCGGTCCTCGTCCAACGATTCAACGCCGGGGACGAAGCCGCCTTCGTCCAGATCATGGAACGCTATCAGGCTAGGATTTTCTCCACGGTCTTCAACCTGCTGCACAACCGCACCGATGCCGAGGAGGTCGTGCAGGACACCTTCATCCGCGCGCACCGCGGCCTCGGCAAATTCCGCGGCGACTCTTCCCTCGCCACCTGGCTCTACCGCATCGCCGTCAACCTGGCCCGCAACCGCTACTGGTATTTCTTCCGCCGCCGCCGGCAGGATTCGCTGTCCCTGGATCACGCGCTTGGCGAGGAAGGCGAGGCGACATTCGCCGACATCGTGGCCTCGGCCGACCAGGACCCGGCGCAGGAGGCCGCCACGGGCGAGTTCACCGCGCTCATCGCCAAGTGCATGGAGCAACTCGATCGCCGCCAGCGCGAGATCCTCACGATGCGCAACGTCCTCAATCTCCCGTACGAGGAAATCGCCCGCACCCTGCGCATCAACGTCGGCACCGTGAAGAGCCGCATCGCCCGCGCCCGCGAGCAACTGCGCGAACTCATCGCCGAGTCCTGTCCCGAATTCGCCCCCGAGACCCCGGCTGCCGACTATTTCATCACCACCCGCGCCAGCTACGGCCGCCCCACCCTCGCCTACGTGTGATGAACGCGCTTGGCGCGGCGTTAGACCACTCA
>JBIJDP010000009.1:0-12417 GCA_044344065.1 Opitutaceae bacterium | reverse complement strand
TGATCAATGCGCGCACCGCGGAGGGTGGGGTAGCGCTGGAAGAAACGCTCCGGCAAGCTGCGCGGCTCATACAGGCACACGCCGGGCTTGAGGCCGTACTTGCGGCCGATTTCCGCGAGGCTTTGCAGGCGGGCGAGGTTGGCGTCGAGGTACTGCGCGGGCCAGATGCCGCGGGTGAGCGGCGTGTCGATGAAGTGGTTGAAACCGGGGCAGTAGCTGTAGAACTGCGAGTAGTATTCGCCGGGCACCGAGTCCTCGTAGGGGAAATGCGTGTGGAGGCTGTTGACCTCGAGGTGCGTGAAACCCGCCTCGGCGAGGGTCGCGGCATACTGCTCGGGGCTGAACTTGCGGTTGGAGCGCCAATACTGGGCGAACGAGCCGTCCCAGATCGGACGGTTCATGGTGAAGCTGCGACGGATCAGCAGACCTTTCGCGAGTTTTTCGCGGGTTTCGCCGGTGAGGCCGTGGGCGAGCAGACGCACCGCGGCGAAGAGTCCGGCACCTTCACTGGCGATGACCTCGCCCGCGCCGGCGTCATCGACGCGCAGCCAGATCCAACCCTTGGCATCGCCCGCGGCTTTGGCCGCGGCGGGGGCCCAGCCGCGACTGGCGAGGGCGACATTCATGGCGCGACCGGGCCGTGCGGCGGGGCCGGCGATGCCGCCGGTGAGCGGGGCGAGTTCCTCCGCGGCGGTCTTTTCCACCGGTAGGTGCTTCGCGGGATAGGTGATGCGGTGCAGGGTCAGGGAGCAGCTCATGAAAATCAGCCCCAAGGCGAAGCGGTCTTCACGGGAAAGCGCAAGCCCGCGTCACCGGCCGGTGGCGCCGAATTTTCATGGTGGTTCACCCTTGCATTTGCCGGCGGCGGCGGACACGGAAACATCCGCTCATGCGCGCCCTGTTCTACCCAGCGTTTGACCAGCTTGAAATCAGCGACGTTGCGCCGGTGCCGGTCCGGCCCGACGAGGTCTGCCTGCGGGTCGCCGCCTGCGGCATCTGCGGCAGCGAACTGGAAACGTTCAAGAATCGCAGCCCGCGCCGTACGCCGCCGCTGGTGATGGGGCATGAATTCTGCGGCACGATTGCGGAGACCGGGACTGAGGTCCGTGGCTGGCAAACCGGAGCGCGCGTGGTCAGCAATTCGCTCGTGCCCTGCGGCCGCTGCGTGCGCTGCCGGCGGGGCGACACGCATTTGTGTGCGGGGCGGCAGATTTTCGGCATGCACCGGCCGGGGGCGTTCGCCGAGTACGTCAACGTGCCCGCCCGCTGCCTGATACCCTGGCCGGAAAACCTGCCGGCCGAGGCCGCGGCGCTGGCGGAGCCGATGGCCAATGGCATCCATGTGGTGAATCTCACGCGGCATCTGCGGGCGGACGTTGCCCTGGTGATCGGCGCCGGCCCGATCGGGTTGTTCTGCCAGCAGGCGCTGCAGGTGCTGCGCGGCGCGCGCGTGCTGGTCGCCGATCTCAGCCCCGAGCGGCTGGCAGTGGCGAAGAAACTGGGTGCGGTGCGCGTGATCAACCCGCGCGAGGAGGATATCGTGAAGGTGTTGGCCGCTGAGACGGAAGGCGAGGGCGCCGACCTGTCGGTTGATGCGGTCGGCGGGGCCGTCACCAAGAAGGCGGCGCTCGAGGCGGTCCGGCCTGGCGGGGCGTCCGTCTGGATCGGGCTCCATGAGAACACCGTTCAAGTCGACACCTACAACATCACCCTGCCCGAGCGCACCGTGTTCGGCACCTACGCCGCGACCCTCGCCGAGCTGCAGCAGGCGCTCGATCTGATGGCCGCCGGCAAGGTGGACGCGCTTTCCTGGGTGCAGCGTTTCCCGCTGGAGGAAGGCGTGACCGCCTTTCGCCGCATGCTGGCCGCGCGCGGCACCGACCTCAAAGCCGTGGTCTGTCCCTGAACCTTTTTTGACTATGCACCCCAACCCCACCCGCACCCCCATCGGCGGCCGCTTCAAGAACAAGGTGGCCCTCGTCACCGGTGGCACCAACGGCATCGGCCATGCCATCGCCCTCGAATTGCTGCGCGAAGGCGCGCAGGTCGTCGTCAGCGGCCTGCCCGCCGACGCGGAGGAAGGCCGGCGCGCGTTCGCCGCCGCCGGTTTTTCGCCCCTCATTGTAGCCGGCGATCTCGCCGGCGAGGCGTTCTGCCGCGAACTCGTGGCCGCCGCCCTGGCTAAGCACGGTCGCATTGATTATCTCGTCAACAACGCGTTCTCTTTTGTCGCGAAGGGACTCGACGCCGCGCGCGACGATTTCCTGCGCAGCTTCAATGTCGGGCCTTTCGCCTTCGCCCTGCTCACGCAGCTGGTGGCCGAGCCCATGAAACGTCAGGGCGGCGGCGCGATCGTGAATGTTTCCAGCATCTCCGCCTGGATCGCCCAGCCGAGCCGCTGGACCTACAACATGGCGAAGGGCGCGGTGGCCCAGTTCACGCGCTGCGCGGCCCTCGACCTCGCCCCGCACAAGATTCGCGTGAACAGTGTCAGCCCCGGCTGGATCTGGACCCGCGAGGTGGACAAGGCCGCCGGCGGTGACCGCGCGACCTACGATCCCATCTGGGGCCAGTTCCACATGCTGGCGCGCATGGGTCATCCGGTGGAGATCGCCGGTCCCGTGCTGTTCCTGCTGAGCGACGACGCCTCGTTCATCACCGGGACCGACCTGCCGGTGGATGGCGGGTACAACGGCCTCGGTCCTGAGGGGCTCGGGCAGAACACCAAGATCGCCGGCACCAAATAGACACTTTTCATGAGCAAACTCCTCGCCGTCATCACCGACCATGGTTTTCCCAATCTCCTGCACGAGGAGAGTGTATTCGCCGCCGCCGGCGTCGAATTGAAGGTCGCGCAATGCAAGACCCCGGCCGAGGTCCTGGCCGCGACCCGTGACGCCGACGCGCTGCTCGTGCAATGGGCCCCGGTCAACGCCGAGGTCATCGCCGCCCTCACGCACTGCCGCATCATCGTGCGCTACGGCATCGGCGTGGACAACGTGGACCTCGCGGCCGCCAAGGCGCGCGGTATCCCGGTCTGCAATGTGCCGGACTACGGCGTGCACGAGGTGGCCGAGCATGCCGTGGCGCTGGCCCTCGCGCTCGTGCGGCAGCTGCCCCAGATCGATGCCCGGCTGCGGAACGGCATCTGGAAAATCACGCCCGACCGGGCGATGCCCTCGCTGCGCGAGACCACCTTCGCCACCGCGGGTTTCGGGCGCATCGCCCGCAGTGCCCATGCGATGATGCGCGGTTTTGACGGCCGGCGCATCGCCTATGATCCGTATGTGACCGCCGACGCGATGGCGAAGGAAGGCGTCGAGAAGGTTGAGCTCGCGGATCTGTTCACCCGCGCCGACATCCTTTCGCTGCACCTGCCCCTCACCGCGGAGACGAAACATTTCGTTAATACCGGCCGGCTGGCCGGGATGAAGAAGACCGCGATCGTTGTGAACACCGCGCGCGGTCCGTTGATCGACACCGTGGCCCTGGCCGAGGCATTGCAGAAGGGCGTCATCGCCGGCGCCGGCATCGATGTCTACGAACAGGAGCCGCTGCCCGCCACGCATCCGCTGCGCACCGCGCCCGGCGCGCTGCTGACCTCGCATGTGGCCTGGTACAGCGAGAGCAGCATCCCGCGCCTGCAACGCCTGGCGGCCGAAGAGGCCGTCCGCGGCCTGCGCGGCGAACCGTTGAAGAACCACGTGAACAAGTAGGAGGCGGCGGCAAACTCATGCAGGCCATCATTGCCATGGTAGGCCAGCCCGCTGGCGGGCGCGGTTTGGGCGCGTGCAAGCACGCTGTCCTACGTGAGCGACTGCCTTGGTTTAATCGGTCGCGGGCAAGCTCGCGCCCACCTTTCGACCTTCATTTACAATTCATACCCCAATCCTTTCACCCCTGATCCCCATGCCTGCCTTCCCCATCGTCGATACCCACCTCCACCTCTGGGACCTGCAGCGGCTGCGTTACCCGTGGCTCGCGAGCGTGCCCAGGCTCAACCAGAACCATCTCATCGAGGATTACCGTCGCGCCTGCGGGCCGGTGGCGGTGGCGAAGATGGTGTTTCTCCAGTGCGAATGTGACTTTGCCCAGTTTCAGGCGGAGGCCGACTGGGTGACCGAGGTGGCGCGGGTTGATCCGCGCATCCGCGGCATCGTGCCCTGGGCGCCGCTGGAAAAGGGCGATGCGGCCGAGGCTGATCTGGCGCGCCTCGCGGCGAATCCGCTCATCAAGGGCATCCGTCGCATCATCCAGTTCGAGGCGGACCCCGAATTTTGCCTCCAGCTCGGCTTCGTGCGCGGCGTGCAATTGCTGTCCCGGCACGGGCTCTCCTTTGACCTTTGCATCAACCACAAGCAGCTCGCGAACACGCTCAAGCTGGTGAAGCAATGCCCGAACGTACGGTTCATCATGGACCACATTGCCAAGCCCGACATCAAGGCCGGGCTGCTCGATCCGTGGCGCGCGGAGATGCGCGAACTCGCCCGGTTTCCCAATGTGTGGTGCAAGCTGTCCGGACTCGTGACCGAGGCGGATTTTGCCAAATGGACGCCGGCCGATCTCCAGCCCTACATTGAGCATGTGGTGGATTGCTTTGGCTTTGACCGGGTGATGTTCGGCGGCGACTGGCCCGTCTCGACGCAGGCGACCGATTATCCGCGCTGGGTCAACACCCTCGACGCGGCGCTCAAGGGCGCGTCGCCGGATGAGTTGCACCAGCTCTACGTGCGCAACGCCGAGGCGTTTTACCGCGTGTGATTGGGCGGGAGGACGGGTTTTTCGAAACCCGCTGACCAAAGATCCTCCAATCCGTGTCTCACGCAGAGACGCGGAGACCGCAGAGCCTGATGGAATTCTCCGCGTCCCTCGCGTCTCCGGGTGAGACCTTGTTGGTTGGCTGGGCGTGGTTCGGCGGCTCCGCACGGCCACATGCCAAAGACTTTGACGCAAATCCCGGCCCGTGCATGTTTTCGCGCGAACATGAAAGGTCTTTTCCGTCAACTGACAGTCTGCGGGGTGGTGATTGGTGCCATGCTCTCAGTCGCGGCCGACTCCCCGCCGGCCGAGGAAGACGGATACCTGCGGCTCGGATTCGACCGGCTGGCGGCCTACAAGTTCACCATGCCGCCCTACGATCCCGCGGCCGAGCCCGACAGGCAGCCACCCACCGGCGAGGAGCAGATCCCGGATGCGGTCAAGGCCTGGAGCGGACGGAAGGCGATTGTGACCGGATTCATGCTGCCGGTGAAAATGGATGGCGGGCTGGTCGTGGAATTTCTCTTGGTGAAGGACCCGATGATGTGCTGCTACGGGGTGGTCCCGAACATGAACGAGTGGATCGTGGTGCGCATGGCCAAGGGCGTGCGCCCGCTGATGGATGTGCCGATCTCATTTTATGGCGTCCTGAAAATCGGCGCGATGTTCGAGAACGGGTATATGGTGGGCATCTACCTCCTCGAAGGGGAGAAGATGGGAGCCGTCGAGGGCTGAGGAGGCGGATCGGGGCTAGGCTGGGAGCGCGACCGCCCTCGGTCGCAATGTACCCATCAGGCATGGCGTCATACGATTACCGCTCGTTACGACCGGCGTTTTGGGTGATCGGGTGATCAAGGTCATGCGCCTAATTGCGACCGAGGGCGTTCGCGCTCCCAACCAGACCCTACCGCGAGATATCCCGTTGCGTCAGCACGCGGAATCCGCGGCGGTTGAGCGACTGGGCCGCGATGTCGATGTCCTCGGCGTTGACCGCGAGTGCGGATTTCCCCTCGGGGCGCTTGAGGAAGCTGTAGAGATAATGGATGTTGATCTCCGCTTCCAGCAGGGCGCTCAGCACGCCCTTGAGATCGGATTCATCGGTGATCTCCACGGCGAGAATCTCGGTCTCGGCGTACGGAAAATCATTGCTGATCATGATCTCGCGCGCCTTTTCCGGATCGTCCACGACCAGGCGCACGATGGCGCTGTCGGTGGTATCGAGCACGCTCATCGCCATGACGTGGACGTTGTGGTCCTTCAGCAGCGCGGTGAGGTCGTAGAGCCGGCCGACGCGGTTTTCGGCAAAGACGGAGAACTGCTTCACAGGATCGGTGGCGATTGCGGTGCTGGATTCAGCCATGGGAAGGCCGTAACACTGCAATGGCTTGGGCGGGCGGTCAATTACGGCCTCGCCGCCACCGGGCGCAGGAATTAGGCAGGGATGGTGTCAATGGATCTACCGCCGCATCATTCACTGGCCAAGCAGCGGGCGCACGCTGGCGCACGCCTCGTGCTGCGGGGTATCGGGCTGAATGCACTGCTGGCCGCGTTGAAGTTCACCGGCGGGGTTTTGGGCAATACCTACGCCCTCATCGCCGACGGCGTGGAGTCGCTGCTCGACATCGTCTCCTCCGTGCTGGTCTGGGCGGGGTTCCGCGTGGCCGCGCACCCGCCGGACGATGATCATCCCTACGGCCACGGCAAGGCGGAGGCACTGGCGGCGCTGGGCGTGGCCTGCTTTGTCCTCGCCGCGGCCGTCTGGATCGCGTGGCACGCAGTCAGGGAGATCCAGTATCCGCACGGCTCACCGGCTTGGTGGACCCTCCTGCTGCTGGCCGCCGTGATCGCGGCCAAGACCTGGTTTTCACGGCGCATGGACGCGCTGGGCCGCGTCGTCGGCAGCACGGCACTCGGGGCGGAGGCTTTGCACCACTGGTCTGACGCCCTGACCTCGGCGGCGGCGTTCATTGGTATCGCCATCGCGCTGATCGGCGGCGTGGGTTATGAAGCCGCGGACGACTGGGCCGCACTGGTCGCCTGCCTCGTCATCGCGGTCAACGGCGTGGTCATGTTCAAGCGCGCGGTGGGCGACGTGATGGATATCGCGGTGCCGCCGGAGCTCGAGCAGGAAGTCCGCGTGCTCGCCCTGGCGGTGCCGGGAGTGGCCGGCCTCGACAAATGCCGCGTGCGCAAGAGCGGCCTCAACCATCTGGTGGACATCCATGTGCTGGTCCAAGGCACGCTGACCGTGCGCGAGGGTCATGCGATCGCGCATGCCGTGAAGGACGTGCTGCTGGCGTCCGTGCCCCACGCGATCACGGATGTCTCCGTGCACATCGAGCCGATGTGAGGGTAAGGTTCTCGGGCGGGGTCTCCTCCTTCGCCTGGCCTATGGAGGACAGGTCCGAACCCCGCCGACCGAAGATTTTCCAATCCATGTCTCACGCAGAGACGCGGAGAGCGCAGAGGCCTGATTGAATTCTCCGCGTCCTCCGCGCCTCCGTGTGAGCCCTGTTTATGATAATTTTTGGAATGCGAGGATCGCCCAACAACAAATCATACGCTTGCGCCCGATTGCGACCGAGGGCGGTCGCGCCCCAACGCACTCCCAGCGCCCTCCTACCGCTCCAACCGCTGCGCCAGTTTCCAGCCAAGCCAGACGCCAATGATGCTGCCCACGCCGCTGAACAAAAAGCAGCCGAAAAACTCGAAGCCCAGCAAGTCGCCTGCGTACCAGCCGGCGTAGCCCAGCACCATCGTGCCGCCAAAGATGCAGAGCCGGTTCATGGGGCCGGCGTGATCGGAGCAAATTCCGCCATGGGAAACTCCGGATCGCGGATGTAGCCCTGCGCGGTCATCCACGGGTGAATCTCCGCCTTCAATCGGCCGGCCACGATGGCCGGGTCGGTGGCCACCAGGGCTTTCGCCTCCTCCAGCGTGGCGCATTTGAAGATGAAGATTCCCCGCCAGTCCCCGTCGTCGGCGAATGGTCCCGCGACCAGGATCTTCCCTTCCCCGGCCAGCCGGCGGATGTTGGCCATGTGGCCGGCCTGGATTTTCTCGATCTCCTCCTTGGCCAGGTTTTCCCGGTTGGGTCCCTTGGTCAGAAGGCAGAAGTAATAGGTCGTCATCGCAAACGCCGGTCGCGCGGGCGCGGGTTCGGCGGCGTGGACCATGGTCGCGGCGAGGAAACATGCAGCCAGCATCAAGCCGGTTGCCGGGGGTAATTTCATGGCCCGAGCGTAAGTGATTGAGACAGCGTGTCGAGGGTCCGAATGGTCCTGCTTATACGGTCGAAAGCCCTGCTTCATTAGCACTATTCAGGGGGCTCTGACTTGAATTGCGGTTTACGCCGCAGAAGTCATCCCGCAGCTTCCCGGCGATGAAAAAGCCTCATTCCTCCAAACCTCTCAGCACAAACGATCACCTGTTGCGCTGGGTCGAGAAAATGGTCGAGCTCTGCAAGCCGGCTTCAGTCCACTGGGTGGACGGATCGCAGGAGGAGTACGACGAGCTTTGCGCGCAGATGGTGGCGGGCGGCACGGCGATCAAGCTGAACGAAAAGCTCTGGCCGGGCTGCTACTATGTCCGCTCCGATCCGAGCGATGTGGCCCGCGTCGAGGACCGCACCTATATCTGCTCGCTGTCCAAGGAGGCTGCGGGTCCCACGAACAACTGGGTCAATCCCTATGAGATGCGCAAGACCATGCGCCACCTCTTCAGCGGCTGCATGGCCGGGCGCACGATGTTTGTGCTCCCCTTCAGCATGGGCCCCATCGGCTCGCCGATGTCGCAGATCGGTGTCCAGCTCACGGACTCCCCCTATGTGGTCGTGAACATGCGCATCATGGCCCGCATCGGCCTGCCGGTCTTCAAGGAGATCGACAAGGGCGAGAAGCGCGTCGTGCCCTGCATGCATTCGGTCGGCGCCCCGCTCGCGCACGGCCAGCAGGATGTCGCATGGCCCTGCAACAAGGAGAAGTACATCGTTCACTTCCCCGAGACCCGCGAGATCTGGAGCTACGGCTCCGGCTACGGTGGCAACGCCCTCCTCGGCAAGAAATGCTTCGCGCTCCGCATCGCCTCCAACATCGCCCGCGACGAGGGCTGGATGGCCGAGCACATGCTCATCCTCGGCGTCGAGGATCCGCACGGCGAGAAGACCTACGTCGCGGCCGCCTTCCCGAGCGCCTGCGGCAAGACCAACTTCGCGATGCTCATCCCGCCCGCCCACTTCAAGCGCAAGGGCTGGAAGGTGTGGACCGTCGGTGACGACATCGCCTGGATCAAGCCCGACGCCAACGGCCGCCTCCGCGCGATCAATCCCGAGGCCGGGTTCTTCGGCGTGGCCCCGGGCACGTCGGTGAAGACCAATCCCAACGCGATGGTCGCGCTCGCGAAGAACACCATCTTCACCAATGTCGCGCTCACCCCCGAGGGTGGCGTCTGGTGGGAGGGCATGGGCCAGCCCCCGGCCGAGTGCATCGACTGGCAGGGCAAGAAGTGGACGCCCGAGCTGGCCGAGGGCAGCGGCGTCAAGGCCGCGCACCCGAACGCCCGTTTCACCGCCCCCGCCTCGCAGTGCCCCACCATCGATCCCGCCTGGGAAGATCCCGAGGGTGTGCCGATCAGCGCCATCATCTTCGGCGGCCGCCGCGGCACCACGATGCCGCTGATCTATCAGGCCTTCAACTGGAGCGGCGGCGTCTACATGGGCGCCACCATGGGCTCGGAGATGACCGCAGCCGCCGCGGGCACGCTGGGCAAGGTCCGCCGCGACCCGATGGCGATGCTGCCCTTCTGCGGCTACCACATGGGCGACTACTTCCGCCACTGGATCACGATGCAGCGCAAGCTCAGCGAGACGCCCCGCGTCTTCAACGTGAACTGGTTCCGCCGCGACACCGACGGCAAGTTCATCTGGCCGGGCTTCGGCGACAACATGCGCATCCTGAAGTGGATCGTGGACCGCACGCACGGTCGCGCCCTCGCCAAGGAAACCCCGATCGGCTGGGTGCCGCATTACGAGGACATCGACTGGACGGACCTCGATTTTCCGCGCGAGCAGTTCGAGCGCCTCCAACACTTCGACCGGGCCGCCTGGCGCAACGAGGTCATCGGGCACGAGGAACTCTTCCTCGACCTGCACGACCGCCTGCCGAAGGAAATGATCTACGAGCGCGAGCTTCTGATCTGCCGGATGTAAGCACTCCGGCTTGAGCCGACGCGAATTTGGCGCATGGTCCGCACCATGCGCCACTTTATCGCCGGTATCCTCCTTTACGCCTCGGTCTGGGCGGCCGAGCCGACGCCGCCGGTAATCCCGCCGGAACTCGAGGGCCTGCCCGTTCCGCTGGCGGTCTCGCTCCAGAAGCTGATGAAGGACGAGGGGCACTGGGCTTTCACCCAGACCACGCAGATATTCGACCGCGAAGGCCGGCCCGAGGGCGGTTTGCAGGTTGAACGCTACGATCCCTCCCGGCCCGAGGAGGAGCAGTGGACCCTGCTGCTCCGCAAGGGCGAGCCGCCCACCGACCGCCAGGTGCGGGCGTGGCGGCGAAAGAAGGAAAAGGAAATGCGGCGCCGCGAGGGAAAATCGCTGGGCGAGGTGCTTGATTTCAACCGGGCGCAGGTGACCCGCGAGGACGCGCAGGAACTCGTCTACGAGGTGCCGCTCAAGAAGTCCGCCAGCCGGCGGTTTCCCGCGGAGAAATTTGTCGCGTACATGACCGTCGAACGGGCCGGGCAACAACTCGCGCACTTCAGTTTGAAGACACGGGAGTCCTTTCGCATGGCCGGCGTCGCCAAGGTGGAGAAGGTCGAGATCGAAGCGAAGTTCGCGACCGTCGCGGCACCCTATGCGGCGCAGCCAAATGTGATCACCGCCAGCGGCACCGGAAAGATCCTGTTCTTCCGCGTGGGCGGCAGTGCCCATGTCACGTGGACCGATTTCAAGCGCGTGACCCCGTACAAGGACCGCTTCGTCGTCGAACTCGGCGAACTCAAGGTGCTGGATTTTTAAGGACAGCGAAGTTTTTTTAACCACGGATTTCACGGATGGCACGGATTTCGATCCTTAAGACGGTTTAAACACAGAGGCACGGAGGGACAGAGACCGATCCTCAAGCCGATTTTAACCACTAATGCACACTAATGGGCACTAATTCCGAACCTGAGATTCTCGCGGACCTGCGCGTTGGTTTTCAACCAACACTTGTTCCGCTCGGCCTTGTAATTTCGATCCGATTCCCAGCCCAGATTAAGGAATGTTTTCAGACCAATCGCACCCACCTTGTCATTCTGAACGCAGTGAAGAATTCAGTGAATGTCACACGAGGGCTTCGATATGCGCGAACTGGATGTCAAACCAGGCCTGTGGCCTAGACTTCGCTCCGCTCAGAATGACAATCAGGGGTTTGAAATACTCCCAGTAACAGCGTATCGAACATCACCGTTTGATCGGATTGAAATCAAACGCTGAGCGGACCGAGCTTGTTGCGAAGCACCAAGCGCTGGTCCGCGAAGATCTCAGGTTCGGTCCCTGCGCCTCCGTGTCTCTGTGTTAAAATCCGGATCGGGGGATCGGATCCGTGCCATCCGTAAAATCCGTGGTTAAAAAATGGATCGTTTGGTTCGAGCCTAATGTGCTTCTTGAGCCTTTTGTGGCCAACCCTTTGCTCCGTACTTAGCGTCTTAGCGTCTTTGCGCTTAATCATTTTTCCGTATTCCATCCCCGTGTTTCCCTACCCCTTCCGGGAGATAACTTGCGCCAGTTGCGGCATCAGAAGTATTTACAGTCCGTGAAAGGCTGGCTTGGAGACCTCATGCGGGCGGTTTGGGCGATGTTCTATTGGAACGCGCGCAAGACCGTCTTCCGCCTGCGTGGCGATCGCGGAACCTGCCCCTGCCAAAATCCCAGCGATTCCGGCGAACCGATGCAGACCGGCTGCGAGGCCGTCTATGGCTGGCGGCATGCGGCGCGGTTTCAGCGCGTGTGTCCGCTGCTGCGGCAGAATCCCGCCGGTCAATGGGTCTGCAGCGTGCGGGCGCAGGACGTGCGGCCTTTCTGGGGCCGGGCGTTCGGTTACATCGGCGGAACCGTGGGCGTGGTGGTCTTGTGCGCCGTGCTGTCAGTCTTCGGCCTGATGCGGGTGATCGGTTATGAAGTCACGGTCCGGCAGATCATCTGGCCGCCGGCCTGGCATGAATTGCGCGGGGTGCGATCGCAGCTCTTCATCAGGAAAGCGCGAGAAGCCTACACGGCCGGCCGGGTGCGCGAGGCGCTGAACGCGCTGGTCGTGGCCTACGAAATGGATCCCGCCAATTACAGCGCCGGCATGATGCTGGCGCAGTTTTATCAGGCCGGAAATCCGGGCTTGGCCGACACCTTGTACGCACGCTTGTTGCGCGAGCACCCGGACCACCGGGTGGAGACGGCGCGCGTCTGGTTTCGCAGTCTGCTGGCCCGGGGACGGTTGCGGGGGATCGTGGAACTCGCCCGCCGGCAGCTGACCGTGGAGCCGGAACAGGCCTCCGCGTGGATGCATGCCCTGATCTTCGCCACGCGGCACCTGCAGGATCCGCGGCCGCTGGAATCCGCGGCGCAGTCCGAAAAGCTGCCGTCAGTCGTGCGCGAGACCCTCATGCTGGCCGCCCGGG
>JBIJDP010000450.1:0-3296 GCA_044344065.1 Opitutaceae bacterium | reverse complement strand
GCAGCAACTCGGGCTACACGGTCTATCATGTCGCCGCGGCCCACGGCCATCTGGCGCAGCTGCCGTCCGGACTGCTCACCGAGGAAGTGATTCTGCGTCAGACCGATCTGGGCAACACCCTCCTCCATGAAGCCGCGGAACAGGGCGCATTGGACCGCTTTCCGGCCGCCTTCCTGACCGCCGCCAATATCGCGCGGGGGAATATCGGCGGCGAAACCGTGCTGCACGTGGCCGCGCTCAACGGCCATCTCGACCAGATCCCCCAGGAATTCCTGACTCCCGCCGCGCTGCTTGCCGTGACCAATTCAGGCGACACGGTCTTCCATGCCGCCGCCATCAGCGGCCATCTGGACCAGATTCCTCCCCGCCTGCTGGTGCATGACCATCTCGTCGTAGCCAGCAAATCCGGCTTCACCGCCATCCATGCCGCGGCGGAAACCGGCCAGTTGAACCGCATCCCGGCCGAGCAGCTGACCCGGGACCTGCTGCTGACGCGCAACGACAACGGCGACACGCCCCTGCATGCCGCCGCCTTTGAGGGCCATCTTGACCAGATTCCGCTCGGCCTGTTGACCGCCGAGCTGCTCAACGTTCGCAACTACGATCGCATCACCGTCGGCCGCCTTGCCATCGAACGGGGCTTTGCCGAGCAACTCCCTCCCATGCTGCGGCCCAAGGCCGGCGGACCGCTGAAGCGTCTGGCCCTGAAACTGGGCGTCTCGCGTCCGCCTTTTGCCTGAGCAGGGCCAATCCCGGCTAATCCCCCGTTACACGCGGGCTCATGAGGGCCGGCAGGCCATACTTTGGCCTTTCCCCTCGGCACACACTGTCATTCACTGGGAGCTCATTTTCCCATGAACACTACGATCACTGCCATCACCGCCCGTGAAATCATCGACTCCCGTGGCAACCCCACGGTTGAAGTTGATGTCAAACTCGCCTCCGGGCACCTCGGCCGCGCGGCCGTGCCCTCCGGCGCCAGCACCGGCGAACACGAGGCCATCGAGCTGCGCGACGGCGACAAGACCCGCTTCGGCGGCAAGGGCGTCCAGAAGGCCGTGGGCAACGTCAAGGCCAAGCTCGCCCCCGCCCTCATCGGCTACGACGCCTGCGACCAGACCGGCGTGGACCGCGCGATGATCAAACTCGACGGCACGTCCACCAAGTCGAAGCTCGGCGCCAACGCCATCCTCGGCATTTCGCTCGCCACGGCCAAGGCCGCCGCCGCCGCCCTGAACCAACCGCTCTACAAATACCTCGGCGGGCCGAACGCGAAGGTCCTGCCGGTGCCGATGATGAACATCATGAACGGCGGCGCGCATTCCGACGCCCCCATTGATTTCCAGGAATTCATGATCATGCCCACCGGCGCCAAGTCCTTCTCCGAGGGCCTCCGCATGGGCTGCGAGGTCTTCCACGCCCTCAAAAAGGTGCTCAAGGAAAAGGGCCTCGCCACGGCCGTCGGCGACGAGGGCGGTTTCGCCCCCAAGCTCGCCTCCGCCGAGGCCGCCCTGGACGCCATCGCCCTCGCGGTGAAAAGCGCCGGCTACAAGCTCGGCAAGGACATCAACCTCGCCCTCGACGTGGCCGCCTCCGAGTTCTACGTGAAGGAAAAGAACCATTACGTGTTCAAGAAATCCACCGGTCAGATCCTCTCGGGCGACGACATGGTCGATTTCTACAAGCAGCTGGTCGCGAAATATCCCATCATCTCCATCGAGGACGGCTGCTCCGAGGGTGACTGGACCACGTGGAAGAAGCTCACCGATGCGATCGGCGGCAGCACCCAGCTCGTGGGCGACGACCTCTTCGTCACCAACACCGAGTTCCTCAAGAAGGGCATCGAGACCGGCACCGCCAATTCGATCCTCGTCAAGGTCAACCAGATCGGTTCGCTGACCGAGACCTTTGACGCCGTCGAAATGGCCAAGGAGGCCAACTACACCGCCGTCATCTCGCACCGCTCCGGCGAGACCGAGGATGTCACCATCGCCGACATCGCCGTTGCCACCAACGCCGGCCAGATCAAGACGGGCTCCCTCTGCCGCACCGACCGTGTCGCCAAGTACAACCAGCTCCTCCGCATCGAGGAAGAGCTCGGCGCCAGCGCGATCTACGGCGGCAAGATGTAACCGTCTTCCGGTTTTCGCTTCCCCAAGGCCGGGCGCCATGCCCGGCCTTTTCATGCAGGCTGCCGGCGCATGGTCAGGCCTGATCCGTAACGATGCAGACGTCGCCGCACCGCCTCGATGCATGCGAAACCGAACAGTTTTCCGGTAGGCCGCCAGCTGGCTGGCGCTTTCGAAGCGGGAGCAAGTTCCCGGCCTACCCGCCGAGTGCATCGTTCCGGCACGGGATAAGCCGGGCGCCGACCAACGATCCGCGAAACAACGCCGGATCGTTCCGGTCTGCAGACTTGCCACTCCCTCCTCCCAGTGCTCCCTTGCACCCATATCATGCCTTCCCGGTTGACCCGTCTCCTTGTCGTTCTCCTCAGCCTCACTTTCGCCCATGCCGTCATGGCCGAGACTGCCGAGGACAAGGACGCGCACGAGGCCAGGGTCAAGGCGCGCCTGGCGGAGCATGCCCATCGCAAGGCCACCCAGGCCGCCAGCAAGGCCGAAACTGCCCCCATGGCTCCGACTGCCGCGCCCGAACCCGGCGTCGCCGCGCCCGCCCCGGCCAAGGCGCCGGAGGAAGTCACGACCCTGCCTTCCATGGAGGTGCGCAACAGCCGCATCACCGAGATTGACCTCCAAATTCGCAAGCTGGAGAAGGACATCACCCGCGAGCGCAAGAAGATGAAATCCTCGGACCTCGACGTCTCCCTGAATGACGCCAAGACCACGAAGAAATTCTCCCTCTTCGGCGGCAAATCCACCGAGCAGCGTGAGTCGGTCGCCGCCGAGCGCGTGCAGTTGATGGAGGCCGAGCGCGATATCCTTGAAGCCATGAAGCTGCCGAGGACCAAGGCGGAACTGGCCCTCCTGCAAAAGCAGGTCGACGATCTCCGCATCGTCCGCCGCGACCTCGACCTCGCCACGCGGTGACCGCCGGCGCAGCCGGCGGAACGCTCAACTTTTAACGCTGAACGCTCAAGTGCTCCGGCTGTGTAGCTACGAGCGTGAGCGAGCGGAAAGTTTCGCAGATTGCAGATCGGAGATGGGAGATCGTCGGAAATTCACTCGCTCACGCTCGTAGCTGCGTACCTATTTCAGCTACTTCAGCGTTAAACGTTAAACGTTGAGCGTTCCGGCGCCCCCGGCGCCGGAGCCCTACTCCACCCGCAGCACATA
>JBIJDP010000248.1:0-4780 GCA_044344065.1 Opitutaceae bacterium | reverse complement strand
GCCGGTCCTGAGCATCCGGCTCGAGTACGAGATTTACCGCGGCGACGAACTGCTCGTGACCGGCCACACCCTGCACGCCTTCATCGACCGCACCGGCAAGCCCGTGCGCCCGCCGGCGAGTTTCACCAAGCGGATGAACGAGCTGTTCGCGGCGTGAGGGCCGATTCGTCATCTTTCTCTTTCCTCCTTATCTTTCTCTTTCGTCAAAATGGACAGCTGGCGATCGCCACAGGCCGGATGGACCCTGATGAAAGAGAAAGATAAAGAGGGAAGAGGAAGACTCAGGCCTCGCCCTGGTACTCCGTCAGCACCGCCGCATCCGCCTCCGCGTTGCGGGCATCATTCAGCAACCCCGCCGCCCCTTCCCCCGCCAGCCGCCGCACGGCCCACACCGCATGCGCCCGCACCACCGGCAGCGGATGCGCCGCCAGCCGAACCAGCGCCGGCAGCAGGCCCGGCCCGCCCGCGTTGCCCGCCACGACGCACGCGTTGCGCAGGAGGCCCGCGAGTTTCAGTCGCTTGATTGCGGTCTTTCGGAAAATCGTCGCAAAGCTCTCCGGCGTCAGCGCCAGCAAATCCGCCAGCGTGAGTTGCGGCAGCTCGCAGCGCGCCGCGAGCAGCAGGCGCCGCCCCTCCTGCGCGAAGCGGTTCCAAGGGCATACCTCTAGGCACACGTCGCAGCCGTAGATATGCCGGCCGATGCCGGACCGCATTTCCCGCGGTATGACACCCTTGTGCTCGATCGTCAGGTACGAGATGCAGCGGCGCGAGTCCACCACCCCGGGCGCGGCAAAGGCCTGCGTCGGGCAGGCGTCGAGACAACGCGTGCACTTGCCGCAGAGCAGGCCCGGATCGGCGAAACCGCTCTGTTGCCGCCGCACCGGCGCATCGGGCGCAAGCTCGAGGCGTGTCAGGATGGAGGCCAGGAACAGCCAGTTGCCGTGCCGGCGCGAAATCAGCATCGCATTCTTGCCGGCAAAACCGAGGCCCGCCTTCGCCGCCCAGCCGCGCTCCAGCACCGGCCCCGTGTCCACATAGTAGCGGTAGTCCTCGCCCGTGATCCCGTAGAGTTCCTCCAACACGCGGCCCGCCGCCACCAGGGCGGGTTTCATTGTGTCGTGATAATCCTCGTGCAGCGCATAACGCGCCCACACCGGCCCGTCCTGCCGCAGCGGGCCGGGCCAATAGTTCACGCCGAGCATGATGACGGAGCGTGCTCCGGGCAGCACCAGTTCCGGGTCCAGGCGTTTGTCCGCCGTGCGCTCCATCCAGGCCATGTCCGCATGACGGCCGGCGGCAAGCCAGTCCCGCAGCGGGGCGGGCGACACCGGTTCAACTTGCGCCACGCGCAGGTCGTCAAACCCGAGTTCCGCCAGCCGCCGGCGCAAAGCCTCCAGCCGCGCGTCCATCGTCAGGGACCGGGGCGGGCCCGGGCAAAATCCTGCGACTCGCGGCGCCAGACGCGCAGCACGTGCGCGACGACTTCACCCAGGGGCCGGCCGTCGGTGAGGATGACCGTGCCGGCGTTGCGGTAGACCGGTTCCCGGGCGGCATACAGCGTGCGGATGCGCTCCGCGGGGTCCTCGACATTCAGCAGCGGCCGGTGCTTGTGGCGGCCGGTCCGCTCCAGCACGGTCTCAAGCGAGGCGTGGAGGCAGACGACGACGCCCCGGGCGCGCAGCATGTCCGCCAGACCCGGCTGCACCACCAGCCCCCCGCCGCACGCGACGACGGCCCGTTCGGTGGGATGGCCGTTTTCGACAAACGCCCGCTCCATCACTCGAAACGCCGGCTCCCCCTCCTTCGCAAATATGTCCGCGATGCTCCGGCCCTGCTGCTGCTCGATCTCGTAATCGCTGTCGTACAGTCGGAAGCCCAGCCGCTGCGCCACGGTCCGGCCAACGGTGCTCTTGCCGGTGCCCATGAAGCCCACGAGGTAGAGGTTGACGTCGACGGCATTCATGGGTGTGCGCCACAGGCAACGCCCTCGCTCCCGCCTTGCCAAACACGAAAACGCCTTGGCCGCCTGCGGGCTTTGCTGTTCAACTGCGTCCATGTCCGCCCTTCCCAGTGCCGATTTCACCTTCGCCAGCGACAACACCGCGGGGATCTGTCCCGAGGCCATGGCCGCGCTCGCCGCCGCCAATGCCGGCCGCTCCCCGGGTTACGGGGACGATGCGTGGACCGCCGAGGCGCGCGCGCAGGTGCAGAAGGTGTTTGAAACCGACTGCGAGGTTTTCTTCGTCTTCAACGGCACCGCTGCCAACGCCCTCGCGCTCGCCGGACTCTGCCGCAGCTACCAGGGCATCCTGTGCCATCAGGCCGCGCACCTGGAGGTGGATGAATGCGGCGCGCCCGAATTTTTCACCGGGGGTTCCAAGGTGGTGCCGCTGGCCGGCGCCCACTGCAAACTCACGCCGGCCGTTGTCGAGGAGGCGGCCGGCCGCGGCCACGGCGTGCATTACCCGCACCCGGGCGCGCTCTCTCTCACGCAGGCCACGGAATTCGGCACACTTTACCAACCCGGTGAAATCCGCGCCCTGGCCGCCGTGGCGCGCCAGCACGGGCTGGCCCTGCACATGGATGGCGCGCGCTTCGCCAACGCCGTCGCGGCCCTGGCCCCGCAGGGCGTGAGCCCCGCCGACCTGAGCTGGCGCGCGGGCGTGGACGTGCTGAGCTTCGGCGGCACCAAGAACGGCATGCTCACCACCGAGGCCGTCGTGTTCTTCAATCACGCGCTCGCCCGTGACTTTGCCTACCGGGTCAAACAGTCCGGCCAGCTCGCATCGAAAATGCGTTTCGCCGCCGCCCAATGGACCGCCCTGCTCCGCGACGGCGCCTGGCTCCGTCACGCCGCGCATGCCAACGCCATGGCCCGGCGCCTCGCTGCCGGCCTCGAGGACCTGCCCGGCGTGCGGCGGCTTTTCCCGGTCGAGGCCAACGGGGTTTTCGTCGATCTCGCCCCCGCCCTCACCGCCGGCCTGACCGCACGCGGCTGGCAGTTCTACAGATTTGTCGGCGAACACGGCTACCGCTTCATGGGCAGCTGGGCCACGACCGCGGAACAGGTTGACGCCTTTCTCGCCGACGCCCGCGTCTTGGCACGGAATTGAGGGCCGCCTGGAATAGGGAGCCTGCTCGCAGGCGATGGCATGGAATGTAGGGGCGCACCTCGGGTGCGCCCGATCACGTTGCCAACGCCAATCAATCGGGCGCAGTCAAGCTGCGCCCCTACGCCAATCCATCGCCTGCACGCAGGCTGCTACCTATTGCATGAATAAAAAAGTGATGCGCAACAGGTCGGTCCCGACCAGTGTCCACAAAAAACCCCCGCCCTTGTGGAGCGGGGGTGAAATCTAAAGCAGACTGATTACTGCTTACTTCGCGGCCGGCGCCGGAGCCGGAGCTTCCGCGGGAGCGGCCGGGGTCGGGGTCGGGGTCGGCTTGAAGTCCAGCAACTCGACGTCGAAGATCAGCGCCGCGCCGGGCGGGATCTCGCCCGCGCCCTCGTCACCGTAGGCGAGGTGGGCCGGGATGTAGAGCTTGGCCTTGCCGCCCTTGCTCATCTGCTGGACACCCTCGGTCCAGCCGGGGATGACCTTGTCGAGGGGAATTTCAATCGGCTGGCCCCGGGTGGCCGTCGTGTCGAAGACCGTGCCGCTCAGCAGCGTGCCGGTGTAGTTGATCGTGACCGTGTCGGTGACCTTCGGGCTCGGGCCCGTGCCGGCCTGGGTGATCTCACAGACCAGACCGCTGGGCAGCACCTTCATGCCGGGCTTGGTCTTCAGTTCGGCGAAGTACTTTTCCGCCTCGGCCTGGTTTTGCTGCTTGAGGCGGGCAAAGGCCGCTTCCTGGCGCTTCATGATGAATTCGTTCATCGCCGGCCCGATCTTGCCCAGGTCGTAGGGGGCGTCCTTGCCCTCCGCGGCACCGGACACACCCTTGACGAACTCCTTGATCTGCTCCGGGGAAAATTTCAGCTCGTGCACTCCGATGCGGCCGGCCACGAACCAGCCGAAAGTCTCGATGATCTGGGCCTCCGTGAAGGTGGGCGCGACCGCGGCGGCGGCAGGCGCGGCGGCGGGGGCCGGGGCCGGGGTCGCCGCAGCCGGGGCGGCGGCGGGGGCGGGAGCATCGGCTTTGCCGGGGATATTCAATTTAACTTCCTGGGCCGAAACCGCGGAGGCGGCACCGAGCGCGAGCAGGCCGATGGCGAGGGTGATGTTCAATTTCATGCTTTGAGGTTGGAGAGGCTTGGTCACTGCGGCACGGGTTTTGTGCCGCAAAGTTTCGGATGTGCCAGCCGGTCCGCGTGAATGCAACTCATTACTCCCCGCTTGTGTCTAAGACCCACGGCAGCCACCTTTTACCCTTATACTATGATCCCCGACCAATTTTGGACGAGCCAGGACGGCCAGATCCTCAACCTGAAAAACAAGGAGGACAACTCCGTCTCCCTGACCCTGGCGTTCTGGCCCCGCAACGCGGCCGAGTTTGACTTCCTGAAGGTCCATCTCACGGCCCTCAAGTTCACCGAGCGCAGTTCGCTCGCCCGCATCGGCATCGAGATGCTCCTCCATGGCGCGCCGGTGGTGGATGGCAACCGCCTCATCCTGGAAGCCGAGGCTTTCCTCTTCGACTCCAGCTTTCCCAACGCCACTTACTGGAAGAAACTGCTCCGCCCCGGCGCCCCGGTCGGCCGCCTGTTTTACGCCCCCGCCGCCGCCAAACTCTCCAGCACCGAGATCTGGGCTGCGATCCAGGCCAACGCCCTCAAGCT
>JBIJDP010000247.1:0-4802 GCA_044344065.1 Opitutaceae bacterium | reverse complement strand
AGTGCCCGGGTCACCAGCAGCAGCGAAAGGCCCCACACGACGACCATCATCGTCCGCAGGCCACGGATGGCCGTCACCCGCGCCGCCGTGAGCAGGACAAAGGCCTGCACCAACAGCGCGAGCCAGCGCAGGTGTCCGTCATACTCCGTGATCACGCCCAGCGCGATCAGGCCGGCCGCCTTGCAAGCGACCACCGGCACCAGCGAACCCGCTTGTCTCATCCGCCACCAGAAAACCGTCAGCGCCAGCATCACGCCGCCGCTCCAGAACCAGAGCACGGCCAGTTCGTGGATCTGCAGCACGCGCGGGGCGACCAGCAGGGCGGCGGCGATGGCGATGCTGGTGTTGAGGTTCTGCAGGACCCGGTCGTCATGCTTCAGCTCCGCGCCCCGGATTGCGGCCAGGGCGTCGGGCAGCAGGAAGACCGCCAGCAGGACCAGCAAGGGGACCCAGATCACGGATGGCGCGGGACCGGGATTCATCGCCACCCAGACCGCAAAGCCCTGCACCACATACACCGCATACGCCAGTGGCAGGGCGATGAGCATCGGGCTGCGCCAGCCCGTCATGGACCGCAAGCCAGCCGAGCCGGCGGCGAGCACCACGGCCGACCACAGGGAAAAATCATCCAGGCCACAATAGCCGGAGAAGAACGCCGTCACAAACCCCAGCCCCACGGCCATGCCGGCGGTGGTCTCGGATCGGCGCCAGGCCGCGAAGCCCAGCACCAAACCCACGACCGCCAGTTGCGCGATCGCGGCCGTCAGCGGGTCATCAATCACCTTCACGGCCGGCACCGCATAGGCGGCAAAGGCGGAAAAATAGAGCAGCGCCAGTCCGGCTCCGGCGACGACCGGACCGAAGCGCGGCCACCGAAGACCCAGCCGCAGGCCGGAGCCGAACACGGCGAAAGCCACCACCACGAGCTCGGCCAGCTTCACCACCGGCGGTGTATTGCGCGACACGTAGATGCCGAAGAACACGACACCGATGACGGCCAGCAAAGCACCCAGACGGGTGGCCCACCAGGCGCCCAGCCGCGCCTCGGTATTGGAGTCACCACTCGGCGGCCAGAGGCCAAAGCCCTCGAGCCAGACCCGCAAGCCGCCGGGAGCCGCGGGGTGCGGCGGTTTGACGGGCGCGGACGAAGGCGGGACCGGCGACACCAGCAGTGGCGGCAGCAATGGGGGTTCCGCGAGGGCTGCCGGAGCCGACGGGGGTACCGCAGACGCGGACACGGCCGCGATGCTCACCGGTTCAACCGGGGTGATCGGATTGGGCGGTGGCGCGGACGCTCCTGTCGCCAACCGGTCAAGCTGGCGGCGGGCTTCCGCCAGCTCCGCCTCGAGCCGACCGAGTTTGCGCTGCAACTGATCGAGATCGTAGTCGTGCGGCATGGGGATGAGGGGTTGGACGCGCGGGTTCAGGTTACGTTCGAAGGGTGTCCGCGCCAAGCCCGCAGGTCGCGGGCCAGGGCCCCGAATCCACCGGGGAAATCAGCCTCCAGCCGGCGGGTGTCGTGCCGTTGGCGGCGAACCTCGCGCAGGGCGCACTCGATTTCATGGGGCAGCGAGGGCCGGTCAGTACCGTAGACGCGATACTTCAGCTCACTGCGGGTGTACGGCGACCACCCCTGCTCCTGACCCTGCAGCCACGCCGCCTCGGTCACGTGGTCGTCCCGACCACACAGGTACCACGCCTCGACCGCCGGCACGGCCACGCCGACGCACCGCAACACACGCTTGCGACCGCGCGCCGGCGGCAGCCGTTTCACGGTCTGCCGGTAGACGGCACGCAGCTGGCACAGCCGGCACTGCGGATGAAAGTAGCCCTCCGCCTCATGGGCGGCCGTGTGCACCACGCTGTCGTCGGAATCGACCACGACGACCAGACCCGCGGCATCGGTGTTGAAATGGAGATGGCGCAGCACGGGCGGCAACACCTGCGCCACGTTGGGCCAGCCCCGCGCCCTCAGGGCGGGCTGGACCTGGGAGATCGGCCCGCCGAGCACGGCCTCGACGAGGACCCGCACGGCAATTTCATCGGCGGGGGATTCACTGAGGAGCGCAACTTTCATGGTTCATCCGGCACGCCACCGAGAATGCCGCTGAACCACATGTCACCCAGGGAGCCCTCACTGAGCAGTTCCTTCAAGTCGGCCCGGTCGGCCAGCCGTTCAAAGCCGGCGCTGTTGCCGTGCTTGTGCGTGATGACGATCTCGTCCGGGTGCTCGCGAAACAAATCCAGCAAATAGGGCGAATGGGTCGTCGCGATCACCTGCACCGGAGCCCGCTTGCCGCCAAATGCCGCCGGGTAGCTCAGCCGGTAGAGCAGGTCCCGCACTTCGCGCAGCAGCCGCGGATGAATGCCGCGGTCGATTTCCTCCAGACAGACCACCGGCGGCGGTTCCGGGTCGAAGACCACGGCGAGCATGCCCAGGACATAGAGCGTGCCCTGGGAGAGATCCTCGGCGCGGACCAGCTCGGAGCCGTCCGCCAGGCGCAGCGCGAACTCGATCTGCGCCAGATTCGGCGCGCTGAACTCGATGCGGCCGAACTCCGGGATGATTCGGCCCAGCTCGCCCTGCAGCTGCGCGAACGCCGCCGGTGCCGCCGCCTGCAACCGGTGCAGCACGGCGGCCAGGTTGCCGCCGTTGGCCGTCAGTTCGGCCCCGTCGCCCCGCCCGCCGGGTTGAAACATGGACCGGTGGTCAAAGTGATAGGCGCGGATGCCACCGAGGACGCGCCGCAGTGCCGGCCAGTGGCGGGACTTGGCGGGCGTGACTTCGAGCAGATCGCAGGAAACCTCCGAGATGCAGCGCAGGCGGACGCGCAGGGCGGCGTATGGTTTGGTGAAGCGAAAAACGAGTTCCGGACTGCCGGCTCGGGAAGCCGGCGCCCGCCTGGTGCGAGCCGTGGCCGGGGTGGCCGCGAGGGACTGCAACCGCATCAGGGCCTGGATCAAGCTGGTCTTCCCGCTGCCGTTGGGCCCGATGAGCAGATTGAAGGGCTGCAACGCCAGCCGCGCGCCGCGCAACGCCTTGTAATTCCGGAAAGCAACCGAGGCGATCACGTGGGCAAAGTGACAGGTCGCCCCAAGAGGCGTCAAGCGAAGCACTGGCCCGGGCTGTTATTAACCACGGATTGCACGGATATCACGGATCAATCGATGGTCACATGAGGCACAAAAGGCACAGAACCCAAACCAAGGTCTTGGGCGTGCTGTAAAACCCTCGCTCCATTTTGTCATTCTGGAATTCGAGCACGGCTGGTTTCCTGTGCCTTCTGAGCCTTCTGTGGCCATCCTCGGCGGTTCCTATCCGTGTCATCCGTGCAATCCGTGGTAAAAAATAAAAGCCCTACTCCGTCTGCACGATCACGAGGTCGTCGAAATGCAGGCCGCAGTAGACGCGCTCGCCCTCGTGGAAGGCCTCGTTCATCGCGCTTTCGTTGGCGACGAGTGCATGCAGCCGGGTGCCGTGGTCGGTGACCAGCAGGAGCTGGTCGGTCGCACCCTGGAAGATTTCCTCCTCGATGCGCGCCTCGAACACGTTTTCCGCCGAGGGACGCTGCTTGGAAATGTGGATCTTTTCCGGCCGGATGGAGACCAGCGCCTTCACGGCATCCACCGGGAGTTCCAGGGCGGACACGGTGAGTTCCAATCCGTCCTGCAGCCGGACGCGGGCGGTCAGTCCGTTGCGACTGGCGACCGTGACACTGAGCAGATTGGCCTGGCCGATGAAATCGGCCGCGAACGGCGTGCGGGGCCGGTGGTAGATCGCGCTCGCATCGCCCAATTGCTCGATCCGCCCCCGGTTGATGACCGCGATGCGATCGCTCATGGTCAGGGCCTCCTCCTGGTCGTGGGTCACGAACACGAAAGTGATGCCCAGCCGGCGCTGGAGGTGCTTCAATTCCAATTGCATCGTATGCCGCAGCTTGGCGTCCAGGGCGGACAGCGGTTCGTCGAGCAGCAGGACCTTGGGCCGGCAGACGATTGCGCGGGCGAGAGCCACGCGCTGGCGCTGGCCGCCGGAAAGTTGATCGGGGCGGCGGTCCGCCACTTCGCCCAGCGAGACCAGGTCGAGGGCGTCACGGATTCGGGCCGCCGCCTCGGTCGCAGGCACCGAAGCCGACATTCTCACGCACCGTGAGATGGGGAAACAGGGCGTAGCTCTGAAAAACCTGGTTCACGCTGCGCCGGTAGGGCGGCAGGCGGCTGACGTCCACGCCATCCAGCAATATGCTGCCGGCGTCGGGCAGTTCGAAACCGGCGAGCAGGCGCAGCAGCGTGGTTTTTCCGCAACCCGAGGGTCCGAGCAGCGTGATGAATTCGCCGGCCCGCACCGAGAGGCTGACGTTGTCCACCGCGGTGAAGTCGCCGAAGCGCTTGGTCACGCCGCGGATCTCGATCATGGCGGAATCACCGGCGCTCATGCGGCGACACGCGCTCCCCGGCGTTGCAGCAGCACGTAGGTCAGGGCGAACAGCAGCATGAAGACGACGCCCAGCGCGGACCCGAACGGCCAGTCCCGGGCCTGCATGAACTGGTTTTGAATCACATTGCCGATCATGGGGACCTTGGCTCCGCCCATCAAGTCGGTGATGGCGAACATGCCGATCGCCGGGACGAACACGAGCAGCGTACCCGCGGCAATGCCGGGCATGGTGAGCGGGATGATCACGCTGGAGAAGGCGCGGAGCGGACCGGCCCCGAGGTCGTAGGCGGCCTCGATGAGCGAGGGGTCGAGTTTCTCCGCGCTGCTGTAGATGGGCAGGATCATGAAGGGCAGATAGGCGTAC
>JBIJDP010000246.1:0-4814 GCA_044344065.1 Opitutaceae bacterium | reverse complement strand
GTCATGGCATGTTTGATCCCGCCGTTGTCGGCGGCCCCCCTCACTGACGCTGCCACCGGTCTGTTGTTTCCCGGCGGATCCAACCAGTGGCTTCGCATAGGTTTCCATGAGCATGAGCCGAAGGAACGATTCGGGGTCTCCTATGCCTATAAACGCGAGGGCATGATGGACGGCACGCTGACGTGCTATGTGTACAATCTCGGGCTCACGGACATCCCGGACGGCGCGGACTCCGACCGCGTGCGGATCGAGATGCTGGACACGTTCCGGAGCGTTCCGTCGGTCTGGATGCCGCAAGGCGCGACGGTCACCGATCTGTGGCCCATCAGCGCGATCCGCACGCAGGGAGACAACCGCCTGGTGGCTTATTTTGGGGCGCATCTCATCACGCAGGGCGACACCGCCAACGTCTCGCTGAGCGTCGTCTCGGCGTACAAGGGCAGTTTTATCAAGCTCCGCTATACTTTTCCCGGGCGGGATCTGCAGGCCGCCATCGATGATCTCACCGGGTTTGTTTACCTGCTTTTCAAGGCCAATGGCGGCGAATTGCCTCAGCTCAACCTGGTAAAGGAGCCAATGAAGATCGCGGGGATGAAAAACGTGGCGATCAGCTTCAACGACCGGCGGCTGCCGCAAACCACGGGCCGGTGCGTTTTGGACGGCGTATGGCGTGATGCGGTTGAAATACCGGGAGGATAACGGCCAGCCCTTGCCCGAGAAAGGCGATGTGCGGCAGTCCTTTGCGGAGGAGGTCTTCGCCCGTTCGCAGGCGGTCAGGGTCTACAACGAGGTGCTGGCCAAGGACCCGAGTTGCGCGGACAGCTATTGGAGCGCCCTGGCCGCCGTGGAAGCGCAGGGCTTCATGAAAGCGTATGTCTGGACGCACCATCATCGCTACGACTGGCCGGATAACGCCAAGCCGCAGGATCTGGCCAAGTTTCGCAAGTGGCAGAAAAAGAACCTGAAGAAGCATGTGCCACAGACCCCGGTCATTCTGCAGATGCAGGAGGATGCCGGGGAGGCCAAGGTCCAGCAGAGAAAGGATTTTTTGGAGTAGAGTGAGTGGGAGGGCATGGCATGTTGGTTGCCTCCCGTCTTGCACCGGCACCGGTTGGAACAGGTTGCGGGCCGGCGGCCCGCGCTCCCAGGGGAGAATCCGACCGCGACATTGACACGGGGACGCTGTCGCGCCTCCTTTGCGGGCTTTTCCGTCCCATGACCGACAAATCCCTGCCTTTCACCCAGTCACAATTGGAAGCCATCGCGGCCCAGGTGCCGACGCCATTCCATATCTACGATGAGGCGGCCATGCGCAAAAATGCCCGCGCCTTCTACGACGCCTTCGCCTGGGTCCCCGGCGGCTTCATCAACTACTACGCGGTCAAGGCCCTGCCCAACCCGTATGTGCTCGATGTGCTCAAGCAGGAGGGTTTGGGCGGCGATTGCTCCTCGTTCGCCGAGCTCGCGCTCTGCGAGGCCGCTGGCATCAAGGGCGACCGGATCGTTTTCACATCGAATGACACCCCGGCCTACGAATATCAGAAGGCGGCCGAGCTGGGGGCGATCATCAACCTGGACGACATCAGCCACATCGCGTTTCTGGAAAAAACCCTCGGCGGCAAGTTGCCCGAGATGCTCTGCTTCCGCTACAACCCCGGTCCGCTGAAAGAGGGCAACGCCATCATCGGCAAGCCCGAGGAGGCCAAGTACGGCTTCACCCGCGAGCAGCTCTTCGAAGGCTACCGCATCCTGCGCGACAAGGGGATCAATCGTTTCGGCCTCCATACGATGGTCGCCTCGAACGAGCTCAACCCCGACTACTTCGTCGAGACTGCGCAAATGCTGTTCGACCTCGTCGTCGCATTGAACCGCGCGCTCGGCATCCGTTTCGAGTTCCTCAACCTCGGCGGCGGCATCGGCATTCCGTACCGTCCGAACCAGACCGCCGTGGACCTGGCCTACGTCGGCCGCCAGATCAAGGCCGCCTACGAAAAGACCATCGTCGCCCAAGGCCTCGGCCCGATCCGCATCTCGATGGAGTGCGGCCGCATGATCACCGGTCCCTACGGCTACCTCGTGTCCCGCGTGCTGCACAAGAAGGCCATCTACAAGGACTACGTCGGCCTCGACGCCAGCATGGCCAACCTCATGCGACCGGGCATGTACGGCTCGTACCATCACATCACTGTTCCAGGCCGGGAGAACGCGCCGCGGAAGGTCTACGACGTCACCGGCTCGCTCTGTGAGAACAACGACAAGTTCGCCATCGACCGTGAGATCCCCGATCCCGCGATCGGCGACCTTGTCGTGATCCACGACACCGGCGCGCACGGTCATGCGATGGGTTTCAATTACAACGGGAAACTGCGTTCGGCCGAGGTGCTCTGGCAGGGGGGCGACCGGTACAAGGTCATCCGCCGGGCGGAAACGCTCGCCGATCATTTTGCGACGCTGGATTATCCGGGATTGAAGTCGTAGGGTTTCAGATGGGTTCACGCGGAGCCGCGGAGCGCGCGGAGTTTTTGGCCACGGATCGCACGGCTATCGCGGATTTGTGAATTCCCGCATCATTCGCGAAAGGTTTGGATGCAGGACGGGGATTCCTCCTGCGCCGGGCCTTCGGAGGACAGGTCCAATCCTCGCCCTGCGAGACACTCCGTGTCCAAGGTATGCAGAAATCCGTGCCATCCGTGTGATCCGTGGTTAACTTCCGACTCAGGATTCCCCTTGGCAGGCGGGGTGCAGGCGGTTTGATGAGCCACTCATCTGTCCGTATGTGTCCCGCCGAACTATTCTCCCTCCATGTTTGATGCCCTGATCGAATTCCTCCAGGGCACGGCTTTCGAATTGTGGGGACCTTTTTTCATTTTGCTCGCCTGCGGATTGGGCGTGCCCGTGCCCGAGGACATCGTGCTGATTGTCGCCGGGGTGCTGGCCTCGGAGGGCGGGCGGAACTGGATGCCGGTCGCCGGCGTGATGTATGTCGGCGTCATCACCGGTGATTCGATGATTTTTCTCGCCGGCCGCTACTTTGGCACGCGACTGCTGGCGATGGCGTGGGTGCACAAGCTGTTCTCCCCCGCCAAGCAGGAGAAGGTGGAGTATTTCTTCGAGCGGCACGGCGCCAAGGGGCTGTTTCTCGGGCGGTTTCTGCCAGGTCTGCGGGCGCCGATCTATTTTTCGGCCGGTTCGATGAAGGTCGGTTTTCTGAAGTTCATTTTGCTGGATGGCCTCGCCGCCTTCATCAGCGTGCCGGTTTTCGTCTGGCTCGGTCACTGGCTGTGGGGAAATTTCCACGCCGACATCGAGGAGTTCCACCGCGCGCTGGACCGCACGCAGGGCTATGCGTTGGTGGTCTCAATCGGCATCGCCGTCGCGGCGGTCGCCGGCGCGCTCTGGCTCTGGCGCCGGCACCGGGCGAAGGCGGAGTGAGGATGTTTAAGGTAGGGCAGGCCTCTGACCTGCCCTACTGCATGAAATGATGCGTGATCCCGCCGGTTTGCGTCACAATTCCAGGCTGATGCCCATCAGGCCGATGACGACGTCGCGGGACAGGGTTTCCAAAGTCACGCTGGCCAGCGGCACGCCGGGGCGGAGTTTCCACGACAGCACCATCGCGCGGCAATTGTGGCCCAGCTGGACCTGCGGCGGCGGCTGGGGCGGCAGGCAGAAGGCGTCGTGCTCGTAGCTGTAGTCCTCGCCGCCCCACGGGCAAAGCATCCAGAGGTTGACCGGCGGGATCAGCTCCAGCTTTTCGGTCGAGCCGTCGGCATAGCGGAAATGCAGGACGGCGTTGGCGATCCGCGTCTGCATGGGGAACGTGGTCCCGGCGACCAGCAGCCAGACGGTGCGGGCGGCGCGGCCGATGTTGACCGTGACTTCGTCCGGCCAGTTGTCCCAGCGCGAGGTGAAGGCGATGTTGCGGACCTCGGCAAAGGCCGCGAACGGCACGTGCTGCGGCGTGATGATCCGGCCCGCCGCGTCGAGCAGCGAGGGCACATGCGCGAGGTCGATCGGCGGGGGCGGGAGGATCCAGTAGGGAAAGGTCCAGGCGGAGTAACCGTCCACGCCGAGCCGGACTGAGCAGGTGGCCGGGCGCGGCGAGAGGTAGCGCTGCTGAAAGACGGTGCGGATGTCGCCGTTGAAGGCGGAGTCGAGGTCGAGGCATTCCCACCGGGCGTCAGCCGGAGCCTCCCGCGGGGTTTGCGCGAGGTGGCGGCGGACGTTCTCCGGATCGGTGACGTGCACCTTGCAGACCTGCCAGCACGGCAGTTCGCCGGCGCGGACCGCGATGAGGATGAGGTGGTGCCCCGGCCTGGCGGCGAGTTGGCCGCGCAGGACGGGTCCGTCGGCGCGGGCATGTGCGAGCACGCCGTGCAAATCCCGCCACGCGGCGACCTCTCCCTGGGCGAGGCGCAGGGTGATTTCCTCCCCCACCGCGCCTTCGAGGTGAATCGCGGCGCACTCCGGCAGGCGGCGGCCGAGTTCGATCACGAGATCCGCGGCGGCGGCCGCCGGGATTTGCACCGACAGCACCGCATGGCCGAATCCGGGGGCGATCTGCCAGGCGAGTTCACGGCTGTCGAGGGTGACACGATGGATTTTCGCGGCTCGCACCGGCAGTAGCATATGCAGGGCCGCCGGCCGGGTGAGGCTCACCCGCTAGCGGTCGCTGCCGCCGGCTTGGGCATAATTCAGGGTGAAGTCGGGCGTCCTGATCGACGCATGTTGCCACGCCGACGGAAACGCCGGCCGCAGGTGCACGATGCCGTTGGGGTAGTCCGGATCGTAGCCGAACAGGCCCTCCGCCACCG
>JBIJDP010000245.1:0-4823 GCA_044344065.1 Opitutaceae bacterium | reverse complement strand
ATTCCAGGCCTTCTTGAGCTGGAACCCGGCGCGCAGGACCTGGATGCGGAGGTGATCCTCCTCGTTGATCATGACGGAAAGGGCCTGGTCGCGGCTGATCACGACGCCCGCCCCCGCCTTTGTGCCGCTGAGCTCGCGGCTGATGAGATGCCGCTCCACGAGGATCTGCTTCTCCAGTTCGGTGAGTTCGCTGACCGAGACATCAAGCCCGCGTTTCATCGGGCCGGTGGCGGCGACCGCCGCGCGGCAGATGGCCAGGGACGCCTCGCGCTGGGACGGCTTGGCCCAGCCCGGGAAAACCGTGCCCGCCAGGTTGCGGGCCAGCCGGATGCGCGTCATGAGCACGATCGCCGTCTTGCTGTTCGAGGAGTCGGTCAGCTCTGACGGAGTCTCGATGAGCGATTCGATCGTCATGGGATCAGGACGCGGGCTTGGGCGCGACGGTCTGCTTGACTTGGTTGATTTCATCGCGGCAGCGGGCGGCGTCTTCGTATCTTTCGGTCTTGATGGCATCGGAGAGGTCGAGTTCCAGCTTGGCCAGCCGGTCGTGGAGGGTT
The DNA here is from genome assembly GCA_044344065.1 of Opitutaceae bacterium. Classification (GTDB taxonomy): domain Bacteria; phylum Verrucomicrobiota; class Verrucomicrobiia; order Opitutales; family Opitutaceae; genus UBA2377. The sequence goes on along the minus strand of JBIJDP010000245.1, from coordinate 4,266 downwards.
TTGCGGGCCAGGGCCTTCTGGGGAACCTTGCCGCGATGGACCAGGCCCTTGTGCATGCCGTCGAGCATCGGCTCGATCAGGCTCTGGAAAACCTCGTAGCATTGCGGGCAACCCATGCGGCCGTGCTTCTTGAAGTCGGCCTGGGTGAACCCGCACTGTTCGCAGCGCACGCCGCTGACGGGCGGCTCGGGATTGAGCGAGGCCTTCAGCAGCAGGTCGGCCAGGGAAAAGCCGCTGGGATCGGTGACACCCTTGGCCTGGGCGCATTCCTCGCACAAATCGACCTTATGCACCTTGTTGTTGACGATCTGCGTCAGGTGCACGGTCGCGGGCTTGGAGCAAAGGTCGCATTTGAGCGGATTGGCCATGTGGGTGGGTTTAGTCCTATGCAAGTATGATGCCACACCGTGCCACTCTGGCAAGTGCGGCAAGCAAACTAAGGCGTGGTTGCAAATTCCCATTGAAATCCGAGGCGGCCGCAGTAGGCAGCCCGCCTCGGGCGCGGGTTGGGCGCGAGCAAGCTCGCCGCCTGCCGGCACTGTTTTTGCATACACGCCCTGCCGATATGCGCCATCCCAGCGCTAAAGGGACGGGGCAACGGGCCGGAGTGTCGCGCCGGTCCGGACGCGGACCGGCGGCCGTCATCAGATCCGGGTGCCCTCGACGAGCACGCGGCGGCGGAAGGAAGCCAGGACCTTTTGCGTGATCGGACCGGGTTTGCCGGTGCCGATCACCCGGCCGTCCAGCTTGGTGACCGGGATCACCTCGGCGCCGGAGCCGGTGAGGAAGCACTCGTCGGCCACCCAGACATCGTAGCGGGTCATGTCCGCCTCGCGGAGGGGCAGGTCCAGTTCCTGGGCGATGTCGAAGATGGTGCCGCGCGTGACCCCCTTCAGCGCCCCCTGCGAGGCGGCGGGCGTGATGATGGCACCCTTGTGCACGATGAAGATGTTGTCCGCGGTGCACTCGGCCACGTAACCCTGGTCGTTGAGCATGATGGCCTCGAGCGCGCCGAACTGCTTCGCCTCGATCTTGCCCAGGATGTTGTTGAGGTAATTGAGCGACTTGACCGTCGCCGGCAACGCCGCCGGGTTGATGCGGCGCGTGGGCACGGTGACAATGGCCAGCCCGTTGTCGTAGTGCTCCTGCGGATAGAGGGAAATCTTGCTCGCGATCACGAAGATCGAGGGCTTGGCGCACAGCCAAGGGGCGAGACCAAGGTCGCCCACGCCACGGGTGATCACGAGGCGGATGTACCCGTCCTTGAGACCGTTCTGGCGGCAGGTTTCGCAGGTGACCTCGCTCAATTCCTTCCGGCTCAGTGGCATTTGCAGCATGATCGCCTTGGCCGAATATTCCAGCCGCTCCAGGTGCTCCTCCAGCCGGAAGATGTTGCCGTTGTAGAGCCTGATCCCCTCGAAAACTCCGTCACCGTAGAGCAGGCCGTGATCAAACACGGACACCTTGGCATCAGCTTCATCCACATATTTTCCGTCGAGGTAGATTTTCATTGATTGGTCAAGCTACAGGGCCGCTCGGAGGTTTGTCCAGTCCCGGAACTGCGTCATGTCCTGATTTCAACTCGCCCAAGCTGGCGGCAACCGCCCCACTTTGGCTTATGCATACCCCAACCCACCTACCGCTTCGAGGTTTCACCCTCATCGAGCTGCTCACCGTCATCGCCATCATCGGCATCCTCGCGGCGATCGTCATCCCGACCGTCGGCACGGTCCGCGAAAAGGCCCAACGGGCCGTCGATGCGAACAACCTGCGGGAAATCGTGAAGGCCGCCATGATCTATGCCGGCGACAACAATGACCGACTCCCCGATCCCGCCCTCGGTCCTGTCCGCCGCCGAAAAACCCTTCCTCTGGCCGGGCATCCTCGCCCGCCACGGCGCGCTCACCGATCCCACTTTTTACTACGCCAAGAACGACCCCCTCTTCTCGGGCCACTACCCCGCCACTGTCCTGAGCCCGCAGTCGCGCTCGGCGCTGGACAGCGGCTTCACCTCCGGACGCACGTTGAGTGTGGAATTCGTCGGCGGCCTGCGGCTCGGCGACCCCGCCACCACGCCGGTCTTGTTCACGCGCGGACTCCGGCCGGACGGAACCTGGGATCCCAACACGGGCGTCTACAAGGATGCCGGCGGCTACGTGGCCTATCTGGGCGGCAACGTCCAATTCTACCCCGACACCGCCACGGATAAATTCACCTCCAACCGCTCCAGCCGGCAGACCGACAACATCCTCGAGGCCATTCCCTATAATGCCACCGCCCCGGACAAGTCGGCCCGGGTCTGGGGCACCGAGGGAGCCGGCACCGGCTCCCTCACCGGTACCCCCGCCATCCAGGGCCGGTGATCCGGTCCGGGAGGCCTGGTCCGAGGTAAGCCGGCCGGGCTTTTGTTTTCCCGCTTCCATCATCCGCCCGCGCCCTGCAACATGCCCTGCTACCCATGACGCCCGCCCCTGTCGCGCCTGCCGCCAACACCACCTACATCGTCGGACATCGCAATCCCGATGCCGATGCCATCTGCTCGGCCATCGCCTACGCCGCCTTCAAGGAACAGCGTGGCGAAAAGGGCTACGCCCCCGCGAGATGCGGCAACTCCAATGCCCGCATTGACACGATCCTGCAGCGCTTCAACCAGCCCCTGCCGCATTACCTGAGCGATGTCAGCCCGCGCGTGCGCGACCTCATGGTGACCGACATCATCTCCGTGCCGGAAAGCGCCACCTGCGCCGAGGCCCTCGAGCTGATCGACCGCCATGGCGTCAATGTCATCCCCGTGACCTCCGCCGAGCGCCGGGCGGTCGGCACGGTATCGCTCGCGCACATGGGCGGCTTCTTCATTCCGCGCATCAAGGAACCCCGCCAGACCCGGCAGGTGCACACCAGCCTCGACCGCATTGTCCGCGCCCTCGACGCCAGGGTGCATCACGCCGTGGACGCACACCGGCTGGAGGAGCTCTACATCCGGATCGGCGCGATGGACATCGGCACCTTCTGGAAAATCTCCGCCCGCGAAAAAATCTCCCCGGCCCAGTCCCTCATCATTGTCGGCGACCGGCGGGACGTCCAATTGCGCTGCATCGAGCTCGGCATCCGCGCCCTGGTCATCAGCGGCAACCTGCCGGTGGCCGATGACGTCATCGCGCAGGCCCGCGAGCGCGGCGTCAGCATCCTCGGCTGCGCCCATGACACCGCCACGACCGCCTGGGCGGTGCGCACCGCCGCGACACTGGACCGCGTGATCGAGCGCAAGTTCAGCACGATCAACCCCGACACACGGGTCGCCGACCTGCGCAAGAAATTCGGTGTCGCCTCCACCCACGCCATGCTGGTGGCCGGCGAGGACGGCGTGCTCCAGGGCATCCTCACCAAGAGCGACCTCCTCAAGCCCGTGAACACGCGCCTCGTCCTGGTGGACCACAACGAGATGACCCAGGCGGTCAGCGGCGCCGAGGAAGTTACCATCACCGAGATCATCGATCACCACCGCCTCGGTGCGCTCAACACCCAGCAGCCCATCCTCTTCATCAACGAGCCGGTCGGCTCGACCTGCACGATCGTCGCCGATCTCTTCCGGCGCGAACACCTCAAGCCCAGCCCGGAAATCGCCGGCATCATGATGGCGGGCCTCATCTCCGACACGCTGCTGCTCAACAGCCCCACCACCACGCCGAAGGACGGCGTCATCCTCAACTGGCTCTCGGAAATCGCCGGGGTGGATCCGCGCAAGCTCGCCGATGAGATCTTCAGCTCCGGCTCGGTCATTCTGGCCAATCCGCCCGAGCGCGTCGTCCGCTCCGACTTCAAGATCTACGAGGAGGAGGGCGTCCGCTTTGCCGTCTCCCAGGTCGAGGAACTCGGCTTCGGCAATTTCTGGCAGCATGCCAAGGCCATTGCCGCCGCCCTGCAGGACCTGCGCGATGGCGAGCATCTCGCCTTTGCCTGCCTGCTGGTCACGGACATCAACACGCAGAACTCCCTGCTCATCGCGAAGGGCGATCCCGGGCTCATCCTGCGCATCTCTTACGCCCACGTGGAGCAGGACGAGGTCTTCGACCTGCCCGGCATCGTCAGCCGCAAGAAGCAGCTCATCCCCTATCTCTCCAGCCTGCTCAAGGAAATGGCCGCCGACGGCGCCCCCGCCCGCCCCGGCTCCGCCGCGCCCTTTACCAAGCGCGGTTGATCATGCCGCCACTCACGCGGAGGCGCGGAGCCCGCGGAGTCCTTAACCACGGATTTCACGGATGGCAT